>JBIKSI010000123.1:0-10941 GCA_044348665.1 Crocinitomicaceae bacterium | reverse complement strand
ACACCTTTGAATCGAAAAAAAAAGACAAAAATTGAAGAAATTATAAAAATTTAGACCAAAATTTTGAAAAAATCAAATCAGAAAATCACAAGTTTTCGTTTTTAATACTTTTGCAACGGTCTTAGAATTCTTCTTTTTCTCAAAAAACATTAAAGTTTGTTGTCCTGAAATATTTCTTAAAAATGTTTATCATAATGTTAAGGATAGTAACTTCAGTAATAACCGCTATAATATTCTTGAAAAAGAGGTATAGTGGAAATCGATTTTTCTTATTTAGGGAATACCAACTTCCTTGAAAGAAATAAATTTTCAGGAACTAATTCGTAAGATTGTGTATAATGCAATAAAAGGTTTTTAATCTCTGTCATGAATTACAACATAAGTAAAGAATTAAAAACCTTTGGGATAAATAAAATTCTACAAATTTCTTAGTACAATTCTTCTTTTAAAGAAGTTCTGTAATCCTTGATTTCTTCGCGGTTGATTTTATGATCAGCATTTTTCAATAAATTCAACAAGTACAATAGGTTTTCATTGTCATCAATTTCCAATGGATATTCGTTTCCATCTTCATCTTCTTCATATTGTGCTTGTACATCAAAAGCTTCATTTTGCTCTAAAAACTCATAAGTCAAACGTAAAACTTTAACCACCAATGGATCTTGTTCTTTCAAAGCAAACTCTCTAAGAGCTTTTAAATCTTCGATTAAACCTTTTGCTGAAATTCCATTTTTTTCAACATTTTTTATTATTTCATCCAATTTGATGTTTGCAGCTCCTATTTTCATATTCTTTTTGAAATTTATTTTTCCTTTATGAGGCTTTTATCAAGCGACACAAAAGTAAAGAGATTTTTTTAATTATTCATCTTTTTTCTTTTCTAATTCTGAATTAATTAGCTCTAATTCATCATAAAATTCTTCTCCAAAGGCTCTAATGATCGGTTCTTTTAAAAATTTATACACTTTCACGTCCAACTTTGATCCACATTCGCAAGCAGGTTTACAAATATCCCACTCCCCATAATTTAATGCTTCAAAATCGGTATATTTTTGAACTCGAATGGGATATAAATGACACGAAATTGGTTTTTTGAATTCAGTTTTTCCATCTTTGTAGGCGTTTTCAATGGCACATTTAGCAATTCCTTGAGAATCGAAATTTACAAAAGCACATTCCTTTCCATTCACTAAAGTCACAACTGGTTCATTGTCCCAGCGATCCATATAAAAAACACCAGTTTTTTCCACGGCCTCAATTCCTTCTTGTCGCATGTATGGTTTGATTTTTTCTAAATCCTCTTCCAACATATCGATTTCATCTAGTTTTATTGGAGCGCCTGAATCTCCTTCAATGCAGCAAGCACCTTTACAAGCGTTTAAATCGCAAACAAATTTTTCTTCAAATAATAAACTTGAAACGACTTTATCTTTTACTTCTATCAACATGATTTATTTTTCTCATTTCTAGTGACCTTACAAAAAGTCATAATAGGACTATTTTCGATGAAACTTTTTTCAAAGTTACGATAATTATTTTTTTCACTGAATAGACTGCAAGAAAGTATTCAAATCTTCATGTGTTTCATCTGCAATTATCAGTTTTTGATTCGGACTATGCGTTTTTTCTGGTACACAAATCACATACATTCTTGCAGCCTTTCCTGCGATTACTCCATTCAAACTATCTTCAATTACCAAACATTCTGTAGCTTGTACATGCAATTCACTGGCTGTATGAATATAAACTGCTGGATGAGGTTTACCATGACTTTCATGCTCTGCGGAATGTGTTTTGTCAAAATAGTGTTTGATGTTTAGAACCTTCAGAACTGTTTCTATCAGTATTTCGTAGGACGAAGTTGCCAAACCAATTTTTAAGCCTTGAGATTTGAAAAATTCCAAACTTTCCACTACACCAGGTAATGCTTCACCGTTTTCTTGAATCAAAATGACCATTTTGTTAATAATTCTTTCCAATACAACATCAGGTCCAACATCTTTCCATGGTCTTTGCAAATACCAATAATTGATGACTTCATCTAAACGTAAGCCAACAGTTTTTTCAAAATCTTTTCGTGTCAAATTGCATTCAACTTCGTGAAAAACTTCTTCCATAGCAATTTTCCAAAGTGGCTCCGAGTCAATTAATACTCCATCCATGTCAAAAATAACCGCCTTGTATTTTTTTAATTGTTCTAAATTCATTGAATTTCTAGTTTGTAAAATTTTGCTTTTAATAGATTACGATAACTTTCGTCAGCCAAAAAAATGCTTTTGTTTTTTACGCATAATGCCTCCTTTTGGGTCAATTTCTTGAATGTCTTCCGTTTTATTTTTAGAAAATTTGTGCCTTCCACTTTAAAAACATCAATTCCTGAATAAGTTAATAAATAGCAAGTATCAGAAGAAAAATCGACAGAAGTAACTCCATCAAGTTTCATTTTTCGTTTTTTTAATTGAATAGAGGTAAGTTGTTTGGCGACATAATTACCAGGTATTGTAGGAATTTTATAAATATACGTTATTCCAGAAAAAGGAATAGTTCGACATTTTGTGAAAATTAGCAAACTATCATTGTGGAATGAAATTGACTCTGAATCAAAGTTTAGTTCATTATTAGATGGTGGAAATGCAATTTGATTTTCGTAGGAAAATGTTATTTTTTCAGCTCTCAGTTTTTCTTTAAATAAAATAGAATCAAGATTTACTTTATAAATACACAAATCTTTTCTGCTGTTATAATTGTTTCCAATATCAGCAATGTAAAGGTTTCCTAATTGATCCATGCTTAAATCTTCCCAATCATGGTTTTGAGCATTTTCGATACCAACTTCGTGAATAATTTCCCCATTTTGATTTAAAATAAACAAAATAGCATCATTTCCTCCATCATTAATTGCGACAAAACAACTGTCATTTAGAACTTCTAATCCAGATATTTCAAGCAGTTTTTCATCCAAAGTTTTTATTTTTTGTAAGGATTGAGAAAAGGCAAATTGAAATAGTAGGAGGGAAGTGACAATAAAATTAATCCGCATATTCATTCCGTTCTAATCGTGCTTTGATTTCCTCCAGGTTTCTCATCTTTTTTTCTTGACGAGTTGCTTTGGCCGTTTCTGTAAAATATTGATGTTGATTTAAAAACATTACCTGAATTTCATCCCATTTTCTGTCGCTATCGATTTTTCCGTGTTCGCGCAATTCTTGGCGCAATTTATCAGCAATCTGATGGAAATCATCTCTTCCTAAATAATCTAAATCTGCATCACAGATAATTTCCTCTAGTTTATTTGTGGGTTTGTGCGGAATTTGCGTTACATAAATCAATCGTCTGATTTCCTCGATATGTTCTTCAGTGTAGCCATATTTCGGTAAAATTTCTCCTGCCATACGAGCTCCAACAGGTTCGTTTTTGTCATAACTTTCTACAAAACCTGCATCGTGATAGGTTGCAGCGGATTTCAACAAAAACAATCCTTCATCGGCCACACCTTCCAAAAGGGCCAAACGCTCAACGGCTCTACATACATCTTTTGTGTGAGAAATACTATGATAATGAAGTTTAGGTGACAATTTTTTCTCCAAAACCTTCATTATGTGGCGTTCAGCCTTGTAATAATTAATGCTTGAGTAATGATGAAGGTTAACAATCTGATTGAAACGATCGTTTGGATACAAGCCTTTACCATCTACTGAAAGTTCAGGTTTGATTCCTTCAACCGTGTACATATCGATTAAACCTTTACTTTTGGACTTTACTTTACCTTTAAAAGAGCATAAGAAATAAGGTTCTATATATTGAAAAGTTTGCCCGGAAATGGTTACTTTTCCTGGTTCTCCTAACATTTCCATGCGTTGAGCTTGGTTTACTGTTGCTCCCCAAATATCATAGGCTAATTTTTCAGATCCTATTACTCCAGCCGTTACTTCACCCGTATTAATTCCAAGTCTTAAATCCCATACAATTCTCCCCGTACTTTCTGCTTCACGACGCATGATTTCCATACTTTCTTGAATTTGAAGTGCGGCAATACAAGCATCTATTGGATTGGTGTTATTTCGAACTGGAACACCACCAGCACACATATATGCATCACCAATAGTTTTGATTTTTTCAAGATTGTTTTGAACAATAATTTCATCAAATTTACTGAAATAGATATCTAATTCATTTACTAAATCAGATGGACTCATTTTTTCAGCAATCTTCGTAAATCCAACAAAATCGGTGAACATTACGGATACAGTTTTGTAAGCACGAGCACTTGCTTTCCCTTTAGTTTTCAACTCATTCATAGTTGATTCAGGGATAATGTTTCTTAAAAGTTTTTCCGTTTTTTCCTTTTCAATTTCAAGGAGTTTCTTTTGTTCTTCTAAATGATTTTTCTTTTCCTCAATGGTTTGTTTTTGTTTTTCAATTTTAATATTTTGCTCTCTAATTTCACGTGTACGTTCAACAATTTTCATTTCTAATTTTACTTGTTGTCTTCGTTCTACTTCAATTTTTCGGCGAGTAATTGCTAAAACAAAAATTCCGACAAAAAAGATAACGGTGATCCAAAACCATGTTCTTTTCCAGAATGGAGCAGCTAAATAAATTTCAACCTCTGCTGGAATTGTGCTCCATTCACCATTTCCAAGCCTCGCGTAAACTTTTAATACGTATTCTCCAGGATCAAGTGAATTAAAATGAATTTGATTTGAATTACCGATTATAATTTCTCCTTCATCTGAACCAATTAAATCATATTTGTATGTTACTAACCTCGGATTACTTAGATCCGTTGCCATAAATTTGATGGTGAAATTTCGTTGTTTGTAATTTAAATCTATGCGTTTTGTTTCAGAAAAACTTTGAGTTAAAATTCCATCTTCATCATTTGGTTTGAGCCATTGAGCGTCTAGCTTAAACTTGGTGAAAACGACGTTTGTTTTTTTCTGTTGATTATCAAATAAAAGTGGGTCAAAATAGTTAAATCCATTAATTGCACCAAAGTAAAAATCACCAGTTGAAGATGAAAAATAGGCTCCTTGATTAAATTCTGTTGAAACCAAACCATCCAATTCTGTATAATTTTCGAAGGTTTTAGTTTTTACGGAGAACTTTGATATACCTTTATTTGTACTTAACCACAAATGCCCTTTTTTGTCTTTTAGTACACCATAAACTACATTATTGGGTAATCCATTTTTTTTATTGTAAAGTGTTGCTATATTTGTTGAAACATTGTACTCAATCAAACCAGAACCCATGGTTCCGAAATAGTATACATCCTTCGAATAATGATTAATTGTTGTAATATAATCTTTTGATAAAGAGGTGATTGTGTTATTGTTTTCAAATGGAACAATTTTTAATCCATTTTTTTCATTAAGGTAATTTAATCCACCCAAACTTGTTGGAAACCAAATTTTTCCAGTGTTATCTTTGTAAACTAAACGACAGACTCCATCTTTAATAGTTTTTTTGGGTTCTAAAGGATTGTGTTCAAAAGATTGAAATTTCCCAGTCGATTTATCGTAAAGTAAAATTCCTCCCTTTGTTGCCAAAAAATATAGATTTGCTTTCCAATGCGCAATTGAATAGGTACGCTCAAAATTCGATGGATTGTCAATTCCCTTGTATTTTACTTTATTAAAACTATAGGAATATGTTGAATTTATTTTTAAGATGTAAAGTCCTTCACTAGTTCCAACCAATAATTCATTTCGATTTATCGCATGCAAGGACAAAATAGAAGATTCTGCATTTTCATTAACGCTATTCTTATTTCGTAAAAACTGATCAAATTTTCCTGTAAAAAGATTCTTTCTTGAAATTGCATTATCCGTTCCAACAAAAATATATCGTGATTTTTCATCTTCACTGAAACACCAAACACTCGGAGATGGAATTCCTTTGCTTAAATCCCCACTTGGTTCAACTCCTAAAAAGCCTTTGTTGAATGGGTTAAAACTTCCAATTCCTCGCTCCGTTGCCACCCAAAATGTTCCTGTTTTATCTTTAAAAACCTTATTTACAGAATTATAAATCAAAGCATTGTTTTGAAATAAATCCTGTGTGTTTTGAAAAATACTACTTTGATTGTTTTTTTCAAAAACGGTAAAAAGTCCTGTGTTTTTTGTGGAAAGGAAAAATTGATTTTCGTTCTGAATGTAAATATGCACTACTTCAACTAAACCAAAGATTTTGTCCATTTTCGTTAAGAATGGAATAATCTTACTTGTTGAAGCATTGTATTGATACAAGCCTTGATTCGTTCCAATTAACCATAAATTTTTATTTCTTTTTGCAATGGTATTAATTCTGACATATTGTTTTTGTTTGCCAATGATTGGAACATCTATTAGCTTTTTTGTTTTGGTATTAACTAAAAATAATCCTTTATCTTCTGTGCTAACAAATAGTGTCTCTTTGTCTAGAAATTTTAGAAATAGAATTTTGTTTGAAGGAATGGAAGAAATGAAAAAATTGAATTTTTGTGTTTTTTTTGAGAAAATACACAAGCCGTTTGCACTTGTTCCAATCCAAAGATTCCCTTCTGAATCATCTGTAATAGTTTCAATTTGTAGAGCGAATCTTCCACTTAATTGAAAAGTCTTAAAAGATTCAGTGGTTGGATTATACTGAGTTAATCCATTTGAGGTACCAAACCACAAATTTCCATCTTTGGACTTGAAGGAAGTTTTGAAGTACGAATTTTCAATTCCATTTGTATTGTCAGAAGTGAAATTTTCGAATGTTTGTCCATCAAAACGATTTAAACCATCTTGCGTACCAAACCACAAAGCGCCGAATTTATCTTGTTCGATAGAAGTTACGGAGCTTTGTGATAAGCCATCAACGATGGAATAGTTTTTAAAACGATACGTGCTTTGCCCATAGGTGTAAAAAATATTTACAACTAGAATAAATACACCTAAGATTTTAATAAGTTTGTTCAAATTACGCTTGTTGTTTTGGAGCTGGAGCGGCTTGATTTGCTGAAATTTCTAAATCTCTGTCAAACATATACATTCCACCTTTATCACCACCGATTAATTTTAATTTATCTAAAATAGATCTTGCCAAAGCTTCTTCTTCAAGTTGCTCAGAAACATACCATTGTACAAAATTATGTGTTGTATAGTCTTTTTCTTGTAAACAAATGTCTACCAAATTATTGATGCTTTCAGTTACTGCTAATTCGTGTTGTAAAAGTAATTCAAATACATTTTCAAGATTATCAAATTCTACTGGTGGTTGAACAATTCCAGGAACAACAGCTTTTCCACCGCGCTCGTTGATAAACTTAATTAATTTCAACATGTGAAATCTTTCTTCATCGGAATGTGTGTATAAAAATTTTGCTGTACCGTTTAACCCTTGATTTTCAGACCAAGACGCCATTGCTAAATAAAATTGTGAAGAAGAGTTTTCTTTTACTACTTGATCGTTAAGTGCTTGTTCTACGCGTGAATTCATTGCTTTTTGAAATTATATTTTGTTAAAAAATGTGAGTTGCTGTTAAAATAAACAAAAACTAAGGTTTAAAGTTAAAAAAAATATTAAATAAAGCAGCTAAAACAAAGGAAATTTACAATAAAATAAGCTAAAATTTTACAAAATCGGTTTATAAAAGCATGTAAATTTTGAAATTTATTTCACATAATCTTGTTTTACGACCAAAATATATTGATCGTTTTCTAATTTTCTATAGCCAAATTCGTAACAAAAAAAGTATTCACCACCTTTTTGCGTTTTGTAAATATTGGTATAATAGTGAAAATTAAAGCCTTCTTCGGCAAGAGTGATTCCGTCTACGGTATTTTTCCCGTCAGGATTTAACTTCTCTAAAATACGTCGGTTTTTGCGCAAAATCCCATTGATTCTGCGAACATATTTGTTTGAGTCTTCATTCAGACGATTATTAAATGCATTTCTGCAAAAATCAGAGCAAAATTTTTGATCCTTTCGGCCCCGCAATTTTTGATTACATTCTGCGCAAAGTCTTTCTTCAGACATCTTGAATTACTGAATTGCGTATCGAAGTGCAACATTTACTTGACCATCAATATATATTTGTGGTATTACATTTAAATACGGTCCACCTTCTAAAGCAATTTTACCAACATAAGATCCAGCATTGTAGTACCCTAAAGAAGGTCCCGCACCTGCATACCAGTTAAATCCAGACATGTTCACGATGTTTTTGTTCACTTCAAATAAACATTGAGCCCAAATATATTTTGAATAAGCTGAAAAGTTTGATCCAGCCAAGACATCAATCGCTCCATTGGAACTTAAGAAATGTTTGATATTTAAGGAACCGTGACCTGGGTATCCTGATTTGATTCCGATTGCTGTGGAATAATTTTGAGAAAATGAGGTAGTTGCAGTGAATACAACAAAAAATAAAACGATTAAATTCTTTTTCATGAGATATAGTGATTAATTCTAAGCAAAGTTAGTAGAAAAATAATAATACAAAATTTTTTTGCTTGAATTATTCAGCTATTTTTCGATAATTATTAGTTTTATGGAAAAAGTCGGAAAAACCAAATCCTGAAAATCGCTCAAATTTTTGGGACTTTAGGTGATTACTTTTTGAAAATATTCCCAACTTCTTTTCCAATTTTTTGAACGGTTTCAACACCTTTAGAAATTACGTCAGCAGAAATATCTTCATAGTTTGAAAAAATATTTTCTGCGATTTCCTGCGACGGATAAATAATGATTTTGTCGTTTGCTTCAAATATTTTTTCAATTTTTGGTAAAAACAAATCCAAATTTATGGAAGAAGAAATTGATCCTGAGCGAGCGGCACACATCACGAAAAAATCACTTTTATCGATGTTGAAATTGTGGACAAAATAATCGTCTAATTCCACAATAGAAAAGTGTTTTATTTCAAGAGAAAATTTTCTTTTTTTGATGTAAAACTTAATTTTATCGTAAGTAAAATCTGTTGCAAACAGAATTAATTCCAGATTCAATTCTCGTGCAAGTCTCAATATTCGTTCCAACCAAGAGGCAAAACTATTTTCCAAGTCTGAATAGGGTGGACAAATCAATACAATTCTCTTTTTCTCAGCAAAAGAATGATCCAATTGACAGAAGAAAACGGTTTTGGGGCAAACATCCAATAAATGGTCACGGTCATCGCCAACAATTCTCATCAACAGATTTGCTTTTGCACTATCATTTAGCACAACAATGTCTGCTGCAAGTTCTTTGGATGTTCGTGCAATTCCACTTGATAAATTATGGTCAATCGTGGCAATGGCATTAATTTTTATTTCACCTCCAGAGAAATGTTTAATAATTTCATCCATGTGGTTTCGAGATGCACGGATTCGAATTTCAGCTTCTTGGTCGTTTGCCAAAACATTGACAACTGAGATTGGATTCACAACACTTTTATCTGTAATTAAGATAGATAAGTCTAATAAGTTTTCGTTTCCTTTTAGTTCGTTTGTGGCAACCAGCAAATGTTGAGAACGTTTTTGTGGAGCTGTGAGCAATTCATCATCTGGCGTTTCAAGCAATAATTTTCTTCCTGCGCTTTCAGTCACAAATGAAGCTACCATGCATGTTATCAAAATTAAAATGATGGTTCCATTTACAATGTCAATCGATAGAATATTTTTTTGATATCCAACCATAATAATTGCCAAGGTTGCAGCGGCATGTGCGGTACTCAATCCAAAAATTATTTGTCTTTCTGTGGAAGTCATTTTAAAAATTAACTGCATCAAAAGTGCGGCAAACCATTTGGAGAAAATAGCAAAACTCGTTAAAACGCCAGCAACAATTAATGGCCACCAAGAGCCAGTAAAAAGTACCTTTATATCAACCACCATTCCCACTGAAATAAGGAAAAATGGAATAAAAATTGCATTTCCTATGAATTCGATTCGATTCATAAGGGCAGAAGAGTGAGGAATCAATTTATTTAGTACCAAACCTGCGACGAATGCACCAATAATGTGTTCAACACCAGCCATTTCAGCTAAGAAAGCTGCAAAAAATATGATGGATAAAACAAAAATATAATGCGAATTTTTTTCACTTTCTAATTTGCTAAAAAACCATCGTGCAATTCTTGGAATAAAAAGGAACATGATGATGGAGAAAATAGTTAGGGAGGAAACTAATCTTATCCAAAAATCAAGGTCTAATTTCCCATTTGCTGAACTGGAAATTACTGCCAAGATGATTAATACGGCGGTGTCTGTCAAGATAGTTCCACCAATGGAAATTGCAACAGCCGGCCTTTTGGTGATTCCATATTTGCTTACAATGGGATAAGCAACTAGGGTGTGTGTTGCAAACATCGAGGCAGTAAGTAAACTTGCCGTAAAATCAAGATTTAATGCATAATAACAAATTGGAAAACCTAAACTTAAAGGAATAATAAAGGTTAAAAATCCGAAGGTAAAGCTTTTATTGCGGTATTTTTTAAATTCGTTCATGTCTAATTCTAAACCAGCCATAAACATGATGTACAACAAACCAATGGTTGCAAAAATTTTCATAGCACCATCTGATTCCATCAGTTTTTCTCCGATGAGGTTAAAACCTTTTGGTCCTACAATTACACCAGAAATGATTAAACCAATTATAGCAGGAATTTTAAGCTTCCGTAAAATGATTGGTGAAAGCAAGATGATGAATAAAATGAGTGAAAAAATTAAAACAGGATTTTTTAAAGGCAAATGAAATGCTTGCGAAACATGCTCAAAAAAATCATCCATTTTAATTGATTTTTAATTTATGCAAAAGTAGGATAAAATAAGTACATAAATCTACTTTTTAAAAATAATTTCCTTTGGCATTTTATATTTCAAATCACTAGTGTCCGATAAAAAAATCTTGTAAAAGTGGGGATTTCTGTTACGAATTCCCCACTTTCATGTAATTTGGTCTTGCAAACATAAATTACATGAGTAAAAGTAA
>JBIKSI010000231.1:0-3134 GCA_044348665.1 Crocinitomicaceae bacterium | reverse complement strand
TTTTTCTCAAATTGGTGATGAAGTTAATTTTCAAAAATCACAAATTTCTGAGCCTTCAGCACAATTGAAAACTAATTTGGATGATTTATTCCACAAAACCTACAAAAATAAAGGGGTGTTATGGTATAATTCTTTAGCTGTGTTTTTTGTCAATGAGGATAAAAACTGGTACAATCAAAATTTAACTAGAATTGCAGCTATTTTACTGATTTCCTTAGCTGTTTTGCCATTTTTAAATACAAATCAACTGCAAGATTCTAAAGTGCTGACGGCAAAAAATGAAAATGTTTCAGAACAAGACAAAAATGAAGATAAACTTTCTAAAAGTGATGAAAATGATTTCGTGATTGAAAACAAAAATGGATTTTCTCCAAAAATTGATAATGCTGCAATCGTAGAAACTGAGGAAAGATTAGTTGTTGCAAAACCTCCTTTATTGGCAGAAGCTGAAACAAAGATTTTCGATAACATGGAAGGCGATGCAAGTTTTGCGGAAGATGTGTCTTTTTCCACCTTTACTGCAAGTCCTAGTACAGCTCATCCTGATGGAATTTACCTTGAAAGTGACGATGAAAAGGCTGTGAATGGGACTTTTTTACTGAAATCAAACCCAAATTTCTTAGACTTATTAACACCAACATTTTAGATATGGAAAATGAGCAACACGAAGATGAATTTGATTACAGAGACAATCCTGTAGATGGAAATTCCAATTACCCAACAGCCTTAAACACAGAAATGATACTTGCAATTATTGCATTTTCTATTTCTTTTTTGTGGTTTGTATTGAGTTTATTTATTTTCAAAACCTTTTCATTTTACCTATTCTTTATTTTTGGAATGGGTATTATCATGCTTATTTTGGGAATCTATAAAAATAATAAGCGCAAAAAAATAGATCTTGATTTTTGAAGAATGAAGAATTAAAAACAAAAATTATTTTTTTTTATTCCCAACCTCTTAACTCCTTGCAAGCTGTAATAAATTTGATGTATAAGTCAATTTGATTTTGATTGATACAGTGTTGAATCGCATTATTATAGTGCGCAATTGCTTGATCTACTTCGCCTTTGTGTTGATATAACATTCCCATGTAAAAGAAAATGTCTGCATCGTCTCTACTTCTCACTTTTTTTGCATTCAACAATAAAGCTTCCGCTTCGTCAAATCTTTTTTCCTTGATTAAAATGAAGGCATAAGCCGTATATGTTGGGAAATATTGATCATTTGCAGTCAATGCTTTGATGTAATTGGATTCCGCCTCATCATTCCGCCAAAAATTGTATGCCATTTGACCTAATTCATAAAAAGGTTCTGCCTTTCCAGGGTGCAAGACAATCAATTCATGTAATTTATTGATGGCTCTTTCGTAATAAGCACTTTTCACGTCGGCTTGAACTAAATAAATGTCTTCTTTAAATTTTGCTTCTTGCGAGGTAATTGGGTTCATAGAATTATTTTTTTGCAAGTTTAAAATATTTTTTTTAATCTATGTAATGATTAGTAGATAATTATATTTTCAAACTTGCTTTGTTTGATTCAATTTGGTGTTTGAGTTTAACTAGTGTCTCCAAAACGTAAATCTGACACAATTCACAAAAAGTAATCGTAGAAAAATCAACTGTTTGAGTTACCAGTATTTAATGAAGTTGACATAATTGAGTTTTGATTTTTTAGCGTAGTTTGTTGAAAGATATAAGAGTTTTAAAGCACTAGAGTGTTGCTTCTTTTTGGTAATCAGGCTAAATGCATATTTTTAAACTCTTAGAAAAAAGAATTAGATTTCATAAATATAATTAGACCTGGAACGTTTTTTGTCCCTTTTTGTTGTGAAAAACTGAAAATGAAATTGGAAATCGCTAATAATTGAATTAGCTGCAAGCTCAATGAAAATTATCGATTTGCTATGAATGAAAGTTTTGAGAAACAAAGAGGACTAGCCTTTTTGCTTACTTTTTTGGCAATGAAAAAAGTAAGAAATAATTTTTTGATTTTTAGTAGTTTAAATCCATAATAAGAAACATTTTTTCATTTAACCTTTAAATTACAATTAGTTTTTATGTAAAAGAGTATTAGTTTTCACTATTTTGTCAATGCAAAAGAATGGGGGATTTAAATTTTATTTACTACTTTCGCACTAACAAAAAATTATGGCTAAAATAAAAGCATTCAAGGCAATTCGTCCTACTCGTGATAAAGCACATTTGGTTGCAACTCGACCAGTTTACACCTACAAAAAATCCATCTTAAAAGCAAAATTGGAGGAAAATCCATATACTTTTATTCGGATCATTAATCCAGAATACAATGAGGTAAAAAAAACAAAACCCAACTCGAAAGAACGCTTTTTAAATGTAAAACATAAATTTGAAGAGTTTTGTGAGGCGGGAATTTTAATCCAAGATCAAAGAGAGTGCTTGTATCTTTACAAACAAAGTGCCGACGGAAATGAATTCACTGGGATTATTTGTGGAGCAAGCATTGAAGAATATCAGCAAGGTTTTATTAAAAAGCATGAAGCAACTCTAACATCCAGAGAATCCATGTTTACGGAGTACCTTGATGTGGTTGGATTTAATGCAGAACCAGTTTTGCTTTCGTATCCAAAAAATGATGAGCTACAAAATTTGTATCAGGAAATAATGACAGAAAGACCTGAATACGAGTTTTCTACCACGGACTATATTAAACATGAACTATGGATTTTGTCCGAAGAGCAGGAAGAAAGGGTGAAAAATGAATTCTTGAAAATAGAAAACACTTACATTGCTGATGGACACCATCGTTCTGCTTCTTCTGCAAGATTGGCCGAATTAGTAAAAGCACAAAATCCTGAAATTAAAACTCAAAATCACAACTATTTTTTAGCTTTTTTCATGGATGAAACGAAGTTGAAAATATTGGAATTTAATAGAATCGTGAAATCAATCGCACACATTGATAAAGATGATTTCATGCAAAAACTAGCCGACTTTTTTACCGTTGAAAAATTAGCTCAAGCTTCAAAACCAACTAAGGAACATCAAATAAGTATGAATTTGCAAAATGAGTGGTTTATGTTGACTTGCAAAGATGAAATAATTGATGCATCACATCCAGTTGCTTGTTTGGATCCTGAAATTTTAACTAATTAT
>JBIKSI010000018.1:0-34011 GCA_044348665.1 Crocinitomicaceae bacterium | reverse complement strand
TCAATAAAATCAAATTGGGACAATCCACTTAAAGCAATAGAAATGGCAATTACTCATCTTGAAAAATATTTTGACCCTATAAACTCAAAACCTCCAAGTTAATTTGACAAAGTAGGACTAGTCATGTTCAGTTTTAATTGAAGCAGCAAGTTTTTCATCCTTTAGCCTCTAATTAACCCCAAGGACTCCAAAAATGATTTTGGCTTGTAGCCCAGTTCTTTTTCGGCTTTACTCAAATTAAATCCTGTATTTGGTGGTCTTTTTGCTGCTTGATTTAAACTTTCAGAAGTAATTTCTGTAATTAAGCTTTCATCAAGTTCATAGAAACGAGCAACTTCACGAGCAAATCCCAACATGGAGTTGTAATCCTTTCCTGAAATATGGAAAATTCCAGTTTTACTTTTTTCGCAAACTGTGATACAAGCCCACGCTAAATCTTCTGCCCACGTTGGTGTTCTAAATTGATCGTTTACCACGTTAATTTTTTGACCTTTAGACAATGAATCTTTGACCCATAAAACGATGTTTGATCGCGACAAATTATTTCCTTCGCCAAAAACAATAATTGTTCGTAAAATTGACCAATTTTTATATTCAGATTGCAGCAATAATTTCTCTGCTTCTACTTTTGATTTTGCATAAAAACTTAAAGGATTTACCTCTTCAGTTTCTTCGTACATTCCTTTTTTCTTTGCTCCATCAAACACAAAATCCGTTGAAACAAATTGGAAATGAGCAAAGAATCGCTGTGTTACATCAAATAAATAGGCGGTTGCATTGATATTTACATCGGTACATAAATCTTTGTCGCTTTCACATTGATCCACATTGGTGATTGCAGCTGTGTGAATTACATGCGTTGGGTAAAAAGCTTCGAAAACACCATTAATTTCTAATTTATTGGTGATATCTAAGGCGAAATAATTTGAACTTGGGCAATCCGGATTTCTATTTTCACCCTTTGATGTTGCTAAAAATTGAATGCCATATTTCAGACATAATTTGACGATTTTTTGTCCAAGTAAACCGTTTGAACCTGTGATTAATATTTTCATTTATTATTCTCAATAATGTAATTCAACACTTTTTCAATTAAATGCACGCGGTCTTTTCCACTCACATTGTGCTTGTGCATCGGATAAGGGAAATAATCCATTTGAATACCAAGTTCAACAAATTTTTTCACTAAAGATAAATTATGTTGCTCAACAACAACATCGTCGGAAGTTCCATGAATTAACAATAAATCTCCTTTTAAATTTTGTGCATGATTCATTAAACTTGCCTTTTTATACCCCTCAGGATTTTCTTCTGGACGGTCCATGTAACGCTCTCCATACATGATTTCGTAGTATTTCCAATCCGTAACAGGTCCTCCAGCAACTCCAACTTTAAAGGTTTCAGCTTGTTTCAACATTAAAGTTGTTGTCATAAATCCACCGAATGACCATCCGTGAACAGCAAAACGATTTGCATCCACATAAGGTAAAGATTTTAAATAATCTATGCCTGTCATTTGGTCTTCCATTTCTAAAGTTCCTAATTGACGGTGAATGCCACTTTCAAAAACGAAACCTCGTTCTCCCGAACCACGATTGTCAAGGGTGAATACCAAATAGCCTTGATCAGCCATCCAGTGCATCCACAAATTTGCTCCGTCCAACCATGAATTTGTAATCATTTGTGCATGTGGACCTCCATAAACATAAACCATAACAGGATATTTTTTCGAAGGGTCAAAATTACTTGGTTTTATCAAACGTGTATATAAATCAGAACCATCTTTCCCCTTAATTACTTTGATTTCTGTGCTTCCAATGGCGTAGTCTTTTAATTTGTTTTCAGAAGTTAATAAAGTTCTTTTTTCAACACCGTTTGCATCCATTAATAATGATTTAGAAGGAATATCATGACTAGAATACTCGTCAAAGATAAATTTTCCATCTGCAGATATTTCAATATGATGTGTTCCTTCATTCTTAGTGATTAAGCGTTGTTTTCCATCTAAACTTACTGCATAATACAAATTGTTTGTCGGATTTTCTCCCGTTGCAGCAAAAATTATTTCTTTTCCTTTATTGATTGATGTAAAAATTTCTTTAGTAACAAATTTATTTGCTGTTAATTGTTTGATTAATTTGCCATCAATATCATAATAGTATAAGTTGTTAAATCCATCTCTTTCGCTAATCCAAATGAAATTTGAAGAAGCATCTGAGGGGAAAAATGCTGGATGCTCAGGTTCAATCCATTTATCACTTTTTTCTTCAAATAGTGTTTTTACAAAGTTTCCAGATTCGGCATTGTATAAATTTAACCACATGTGATTTTGTTCACGATTTACTTCTGCAATAAGAATGAATTTTTCGTCTGGTGTCCAAACAACATTTGTTAAATAGGAGTCAGAGGAACCTTTTGGAGCAATAAAAGCTGTGTATTTTGTTTTAAAGTTAAAAATCCCAATTTTAGGTTTTTCAGATTCTTGACCAGCCATCGGATATTTGATGCTTTTTAATTTCCCTGGAGTTTCAGTGATGTCCAACAAAGGATAATTATGAACAGCAGTTTCATCTTTTTGGGCGAATGCAATGAAATTTCCATTTGGAGACCAAAAAATACCGTTTGTTATACCAAATTCACTGCGCGCATATGTTTGACCAGAAACAATATTTGGATCCTGATTTTTAGTGATTTCAATCGTTTTACCATCGGGAGTGCGCACTTGTAAATTGTTTTCAATCGTGTAAGCGAGATTTTCACTTACATTATGGAAACTTTGATTTTCAGCGTTTTCTGATGTTTCTAAAATTGTTCTACCCAATTTCTTTTTAATGTCATAGCTGTAAAAATGTGTTCCATCATTTACATAAAACACATTTTGATCTTTCCACTCAAAACCAGAAAACCACCCTAATTTGGAACCTAAGGCTGTATTTAGTTCGGCAATTGTCATTAAAACTTCAGTTTTGTCCGTTTTAACATTTCCTTTTTTCAAAACCGTGTACGCTTCCAAATAGGTGAAATCATTGGTGTTTGGAATCCATTGAAACATGGTCATTTGCTCTGGAGCAAAAGCTCTGTACTGTTGAGTAACTGCTTCTTTTAAAGTTAATTGTTTCTTTTGTGCAAATGTGGATGATGTTGCACAGATGAAAATAAAAATTAAGATTTTTTTCATGGTTATTATTTGTTTATTTTATCATAATCAGCATGTTTGAATACTGATTTTTTCGAATTTATTAATTTTAAATCTTTGTCGAACACATAAATTGTTCCTTTCGTTTGTTTTTTGTTGGAATAAATGATAAATTCATACCAAGTTCCTTTTTCATGCGTGATTTTGTAGTAATAAGGACAAGGAGCAATTTTCTTTAAGTTGGATATTTGACTTTTAATCTTTGGCATCACCACATTGTAAATGTCTAAAGAATCAACATCGCAATGGAATAATTCTTGCGTTTCCAGCCATTTTTCACTTTTGTCAAATAATATTCTGTAATGGAAATAATTTATATCTGGTCCGTAGGTAATATTTCCGTTTTCCGTTTCAAAAAAATCTTCATCTTCAATGTGATCAATTTCCAAATAGTTGAAACGAGTTTGCGTGTTAATTAATTCAAATACTTTTCCCTTTAAACTTTCAGAAGGTTTAATTCTTTTCACACCAACTTCAGTCATTGACTCATGTAATGTTTGAGCAGTGAAATTAGTTATTAACGTGACCATTAAAAGCAAGGAGAAAATCATTTTCATTTTAATTTCTATGAATTAAATTGTTGAAAAAATTTTCTATCGGTTTACCAGTTTCAAAACAATCAATAATTATTTTGTCTAAATTCTTATCTAAAATTGTTTCTGGTGGAAATTCAGTGAAAAAGTGAAATTGTTTATTGAAAATCAACGTTTCTTTTTCTGCAGCTTCTCTCAATTCTTTTGGAATAATTTTATTCTTTTCACCTCTAATCGCACCAAAAGTTTCTTTAAATTTTTTATCGGAATATAATTTCTTAAATTCATCACTTTTCTTAGCAATTCCTTCTCTCAATTCTTGTAAATCTTCTTTTTCAATTTCATAAATTCCGCCGTAAACTCGCAGGTGTTCCGGACCAAGTTCAAAATAAACACCATTTATTGCTTTACTTTTTTTTCCACTTGGAGCAACAACTGCTGAAACCATCATTTTGTAAGGACTTTTATCCTTCGAAAAACGAACATCCTTATTAATTCGAAAAATACAATCTTTGGCTTCCAAATCTTTAAAAGATTTATCTGTTTTGGCTATTTCAGAAATGATATGCTGCACAAATTTTGAAAATGGGTTTTTCACAAATTGTTCATAACGTTTTCGATTTAAATCAAACCAATCCTTATTGTTGTTTGGTGCTAATTCGATGAAAAAATCGAGAAATTCTTGCTTAAAAAAGGACATGTGTTACATTTTAATCGATAAAAGTAAGATTTTTGTCAATTCTAAACAAGATTTTTATACAAATGGTTCATAACTTATTTGGATGAATGCACGTGAAAAAATCAAAGTTGAGTAAAATAGTATCACTATTTTAAGTCAAATTTCTATGTATCTTTGCGAACTTAATTTCCTTAATGAAAGATTTTTTTAAAATATACCGCTTATCTGTTCAAAATCGTTGGCAAACATTTTTAGTTGTTTTTTACAATTTGTTATTTGTCATTTTTAACTTATTGTCTCTTGTATTATTCGTTCCCTTTTTGCAATTAATTTTCCCGAGTAAGGACAAAGAAGCCGTAATTTATTTAAAACCAGATTTTAACGACAAAAGCAGCAATATTTTTGATTACTTTTCAGATTTATATAATTATGAAATGCAGCAATTGGTATTGAAAGATCCTAAAGAAGCTTTGTTGTTGGTTTGCATTTTGGTAATTAGTGCATTTTTCCTCAAAAGTTTATTCAGATACCTTGCAATTTATCACAATTCTTACTTAAAAATGGCAGTTGTTAGAGACTTGCGGGATCAATTATTTGCAAAATCACTCCGTTTACCAATGTCATTTTTTACTGAGGAAAAAAAAGGAGATTTGATGGCTCGTTTAAACAACGATATCGGTGAAATTGAATTTGCAGTCACTTCCATGCTTGAATTAGTTTTTCGTGAACCAATCGCAATCATCTTAAGTTTAGTTACATTGATTTATTGGAGTCCGCAACTAACGATGATCTCTCTTGTTTTACTCCCTGTTTCTGCATTTACGATTTCCCGTATCGGAAAAAGTTTAAAACGAACTGCTAAAAAAGGGCAAGAACAAATGGGGGTTTTATTGTCGTCCATTGAAGAGAATTTTGGAGGAATTCGAATCATCAAAGCATTTAACGCAGGTGAATACATTCGAAATTCTTTTGGGAAAATAAATTTTCAACACCAACAATTACTTACCAAAACATACCGAAAAAAAGATTTATCTTCACCTTTGAATGAATTTTTGGGTACCGTCGTTATGATTTGTATTGTTTGGTTTGGTGGTTCTATGATTTTGGATGCCAAAGAAAATTCTGGTCTTTCCGGAGAAGAATTTATTACATTTATCATCGTTTTTTCTCAGTTATTAAGGCCGATTCAAGGAATTGCAACAGGAATTGCAAATATCAATAAAGCGGAGGTTTCTTACCGACGTTTTGAGGAAATTATTCATGCAGACGAGCAAATTTATGAAGTTGAAAACGCAGCAAATTTTGACGAATTAAAATCTGAAATTGAATTCAGAAATGTGTCTTTTAAGTACAAGGAAGACGATGAAAATAAGGCTAACATTCTGCACAACTTGTCTTTTAAAATTCCAAAAGGAAAAATGCTCGCTTTGGTGGGTGAATCTGGAAGCGGAAAATCAACGATTGCGGATTTACTTTTGAATTTTTATCAGGTCAATTCAGGCGATATTTTGTTTGATGGAATTAATATTAAGGAAATTAAGAATCAAGATCTGCGCAAGCAAATTGGGGTGGTGAATCAGGAATCAATTTTGTTTAATGATACAATCCGCAATAATATCGCCTTTGGTTTTGAGAATTGTCCAGAAGAAAAAATTATCGAAGCAGCAAAAATTGCACATGCTCATGATTTTATTTTAGGATTAGAAAATGGCTACGACACAATTATTGGCGAGCGTGGAAATAAACTTTCTGGAGGACAAAAGCAACGAATTAGTATTGCTCGGGCGGTGTTGAGAAATCCAAGTATTTTGATTTTAGATGAAGCAACTTCCGCTTTAGATTCAGAAAGTGAAAAAATTGTTCAGGAAGCCTTGGAAGAATTGATGCAAAATAGAACTTCTTTAGTGATAGCCCATCGTTTATCCACGATTCGTAAGGCAGATATCATTCTTGTTTTGCAAAAAGGTGAAATCATTGAGATGGGTTCACACGATGAATTAATGGCTTCAAAATCACATTATTTCGCAATGAATTCGGGACTTAGAAGTTAATTTTATTCTTTGGCATAATTTTTTCTTGATTTTAAGCAACTTTTATCAATTATAATCGTTACTTTAGTAAGATGAAATTAATTGCATACATAATCTTTTTCGTTCCAACTGTTATTTTTTCTCAGTTGCTTACGAATACGTCTATGTCTCCGCCGCAATTAGTTCAAAATGTTTTGCTTGGGAATGGTGTAAATGTATCCAATATTAATTATACAGGTTCCTTGCAAGCAATAGGCAGTTTTACCGCGAACAACACAAATTTAGGACTTGGAAGCGGGATAGTTATTACAACGGGAACAGTTTTAGGAAATAGTGGTCCGCAAGGGCCGAATAACGACGGAGGTTCTGGGATTGATAATAATGCTCCGGGAGCTCCAATTTTAAATGGGATTTTAGGAGATAATAACACATTTAACGCTTCTGTTTTGGAGTTTGACTTTCAAGCGGTTGGAGATGTTGTAAGTTTCAATTATGTTTTTGGGTCTGAAGAATATTTGGAATATGTGAGTGCAGGTTTCAATGATGTTTTTGGCTTATTTATATCTGGACCAGGAATAGTTGGAACTCAAAATATTGCCAAATTACCCAATCAAACCATTGTTTCTATTGACAATGTAAATAATGTTTCAAACAGTGGATTTTATGTGGACAATGGAGATGGAGGAGAAGCTCCATTTAACGGTTCAAATTTATTTTTACAATATGATGGCTTTACAAGAGTTCTAACTGCAAGTTCGCCAGTTCAGTGTGGTGGAACTTATCACTTAACTATCGCAATAGCCGACGTAGGTGATGGAATTTTAGATTCGGGAATATTTTTAGAAGCAGAAAGTTTAACATCTGAAGCTCCAACTGAAATTAGTTTCACAACTTCTGGAAATTATTTTGGAGACCCAACTATAATTGCTGAGGGTTGTACTTCAGCAGACTTTACTTTTTCAAGAACGAATACAGCTGCAGCATTAAGTATACCGATTCAACTAACAGGCACTGCCCAAAGTGGTTTAGATTATACAAATACAATTCCAGCTATTTTGAACCTTAATGCTGGACAAGCTTCCGCAACATTTACTTTTGATGCACTTGTAGATGCAGTGGTTGATGATTTAGAAACAATTATTATTACTTTTTTGGTTCCAGATCTTTGCAATGGAGTCATTCCCCAAGAATTTACGATTACTTTAAAGGAAGTGGAAGCAATTTCTGTCACTTTAGAGAATGATACTATTTTTTGTGACGGGGCTCAAACTGTAACTTTAAACCCCGTTATTACAGGCGGATTGGAGCCTATTACTTATGCTTGGAGTTCGGGTGAAACAACCCCAAGTATTACTGTTTCACCTCAGGTAACGACAAATTATTCGATTACAGTTACTGATTTTTGTTTAAATTCAACAGCTACAGATGATGCTGATGTTTATATTCCACCACTAATTCCAGTTGTTATTGAACCGATTTTGGATATCAATGAGCTTTGTCCTTTTGTTTTGCGGCAAATCGTTCCAGTAGTAAGTGGAGGCGCAGGTAGTCAATACAATTTTTCATGGACTATTAATGGTCAAAACGCAGGAACAGCAGCAAGTATTACAATAGAACCTGAATTTTCAGTAAATGTTACTTTATCTGTGAATGATGGTTGTGGATCAGTCGCAAATGAAAGTTTTATTTATACTGTTCAAACTCCAGTGCTTATTCCAGAGATTAATCAGCCAACAATTGTTTGTCCTGGCGATTCTGTTTTACTTAGTGCGAATGCTACACTAGGTTTGGGGCAATATTCTTATATATGGAGTCATTCGCTTGAAACGACGCAAGATGTGTGGGTAAATCCGCTGATAACCAGCACTTATACGGTTAATATTTCTGATGAATGTCAAACATATTCCATTCCAATTTCAACTAGTGCACCGGTTCATCAGCCTTATGCGGATTTTTCAGTAACAGCTGCAGAATTAAATATGGGAGAACCCATTAAATTTAATAATCAATCGTTAAATGGAGTTAGTTTCGTTTGGAACCTGGGAAATGGTCTTTTCACAACAGAAGAAAATCCAACAACCAGTTATCCTGATATAGGAACTTATCTTGTGACTTTGATTTCAACAGATGAATTTGGTTGTATAGATACAATCAGTAGAGAAA
The DNA here is from genome assembly GCA_044348665.1 of Crocinitomicaceae bacterium. Classification (GTDB taxonomy): domain Bacteria; phylum Bacteroidota; class Bacteroidia; order Flavobacteriales_D; family Crocinitomicaceae; genus M2408. Next base: position 25,410 of record JBIKSI010000018.1, on the reverse strand, counting down.
TCAATATTGGTTATGTACTTTACATTCCTAATTCTTTTACTCCGGATGGAAATAGATTTAACAATACCTTTTTTGCCAAATCAATAAATATTGATATTCTGAAATTTGAAATATATAACCGTTGGGGAGAGTTAGTTTTTGAAGCAACTAATGATTCAGACTTTCATTGGGACGGAACATATAAGGGCAATGAATGTCCAGATGGAGTTTATACATATTCAATTCGCTACAAAACAAAAAGTTCGAGAGACGAAACCAAACAAAGTGGTCATGTAACCCTTTTAAGGTAAAAACATGGTTTCAACAAAACACTTCTGTACTTAAGCTGTCTTTTTTAAGTTGATAAGATTGTGTCGAAATGGACGATTTAGAATTTATAATTTATCGTTTCTATATTGATACATTGAGCTTGCTCACGATAGATTCTTTAAAACTTAATGATTATAGCACTTGTTTGGCGGACCAAGTCTAACAGCTAAGATTGCTCCAAAAACAAAATACCAATCATTCGTTGAAGGATTTCCTCTAAAACCTTGTTTAGAACCATTGAGGTTTCTGTTTGAAAGTTCACCAACTAAGGGGCCATTTAATTCACTTAATTGATCTCTATCAACAAAGCGACTTCTTCCAACATCATCAATGTAGTCTGTGAAAGTCTTTTTTACAGTAAACTCAAGACTTAAGGATACATTTTTTGAAAGTGAAAACTTTGATCCTAGACCAACTGGTACGCAAATTTGCGTTTTTGAATACAAATCTTTATCGCTTAAAACTGTTCCTTGCCCTTCGGTGCCTAACTCTTGTAAATCAATTAAAGCACCGTTGTACTCTGTTTGAGGATTAATTCTAAATACTCCAATTTGCGCAACAATATAACCCGTAACTCGATGAATTTTATGTCCAGTTTGGTAAGGAACAAAATTAAATTCTACTCCGCTTGCAAGTTCGTAAAAATCTGTTTGAAAAGATAAATTTCTATTTTTATAAATATCCAATTTTGAATCAGAATCAGAAGCATTTAATTTTCCATAAGTGAAATTTGACCTCAGAGCAAATCTTGGATTAACGTTATATCGATAAATTCCCCCAAAAGCTAATTCTGTATTTTTAAAGTGATTTTTTACATTTAAATCGCCAATATAGTAGGATCCTCCTCCTAAAACCCCTACTTCAGAGCGTGAACGATTGTTTTGTTGCTGTGCGGGCACTTGTAAAACAAAAAAAACGAAACAAAAAACGGAAAATACTTTCATGGCTGCATCAATAGTATTAGTATAACGCCTAATTATTTGAAATGTTATATTAATTTGACAAAAATACTTTATTTTTAAAAATAAAAATCTATATTTACACTAAAATTATAGAAAATGAAAATCTATTCAAAAACCACACTATTTATTCTGGCATCAATTTTATTCTTTACTGTTTCTTGTAAAAAGTATGAAGATATCAAAAAAATTTCCTCTACAAGTTGGAATCCAAATCTAGCCGCACAAATCGCTTACGCATCCTTTGATGTTTATGATGTCTTAGCTAATTTTGATAGTACAGATTTGGTAGTGATTAACCCTGTTTCTGGTCAAATTGGTCTTGTTTACAATAGCCAAATTGCCTCATTTGATGCGAATCAAATTGTTGCAATTGCAGGAATAAGTCATAACCTCACCATGAATACAATAGAATTGGATATTCCTTCCTCACCTGCTTTTTTTGGGACTTCTAATTCTTTCAAAAGAGAAGATATTGCACTCAATGTTGAAAATGGAGCAGAGATTCATACCGTAAAGTTTAATGGAGGAATCTTAGAATTGGATTTGCAAACATCGGTAAAGCATAATCTCAATGTAAATTTGACATTCCCTGATTTACAGAATAATGGAGTGCCTGTTGAAAGAAATGTCTTGTTTACTTACAATGGAATAACGCCTCAAACAGCGCAAGTTCAAATTGATCTTGCTGGACTTGATGGTGACTTTACAAAGGGAGGGACAACGGTAAACGTATTGGAAGTTGAAGTTACAACTCAAATTACTGGAACTGGGCAAAATATTTTAGGAAACGAAGTATTTGAGTTTAATGCTGGAACTACCGGAATTGATTTTGAAAATGTATATGGTTATTTCGGGCAACAACAAATTGCAGAGCAAACCGCGGACTCGGTATTGATACGTATTTTTGAAAATGCAACTGAAGGTGTTTTTGAATTAAGTGACCCAAAAATCAATTTTAAAATAGAAAATTCATTTGGATTTCCTGTAAATTTAAATTTAGCTAATCTGAAAAGTATAAATGTGAATACTGGACAGGAATTACCTTTGGAAGGCTTTGATCCGGTTTTACCAATAAACTTCCCACCACAAATTGGTCAAAGTGCGACAACTGATTTTGAAATGAATAGTGATAACACAACTAATATTTCCACCATTATTTCTCCCGCTCCAAAATATTTTTATTATGAAATTAGTGCAATTGCTAATCCCAATGGTCCAACAGGTACGCTTAATTTTATCGAAAATGACAGTAAATTTATTCTTACAGCAGAAGTTGATATGCCATTGGATGGTTTAGCTTATGGATTTAAGATTTCGGATACAGTTGATTATAGTTTTGAAAATCCTGATGAAATAGAATCAGTAATGGTAAGATTAATTGCCGATAATGGTTTTCCCGTTCAAGTTGGTTCTCAAATTGTGGCCTTGGACGAAAATGATAATGTAGTTTTCACCTTGTTTGATCAGCAAGAAAATCTAATTTCACCTGCCCCAGTAAATGCAAATGGAGTGGTAACCAGTTCTAACAAGAAAATAAGCGATATTACATTGAACGAAGCACAAGTTAATCTTTTGGGTAACGTAAAGAAATTCATTCTTGCGGCGGAAGCATCTACCACAGAATATCAGAATGGTGTTTATGTGAAATTTTTCGATTACTATAAAATTGATCTTAAATTGGCTGTCCAAGTGCAATTAAATACTTCCTTCTAACTTACTAAGATACAATATACATGAAAAAAATAATATTCGCAATTATTGCACTATCCTCCTTTTCCAAGCTCACATTTGGTCAAAAAAACTTCACCTTATATAACCTGCAAGGAACCCCTCAAGCAAACATGGTAAATCCTTCTGCGATGCCTAAAGCTAAAATATATGTTAGTGCACCTTTTGGAATGTCAAGTTTAGGGCTTTCGAACAGCGCATTTTCATTCAATGATTTATTCAAAAAAAGACCTGATGATTCACTCGCAATAAATACAGTTGGAGTGGTAAACGATTTGAAGGAGAGTAATTTCTTTTCTGTTGAATCGCAAGTTGAAGTATTTGGATTAGGTTTAAAAGTTCGTGATATGTATTTTAACTTTGCAGCCACAAACAAATTTCAAATGAATGTTAATTACCCGAAAGATTTGATGAAATTTGCTTTGGAAGGAAATGGAAAAAGTTTTATTGGTGAAAGGGCTTCTTTTGACGGCTTGGGTGTGAATCTAAATTCATATATGGAATATGCATTTGGTTTGACAATGCAAATCAACGATAAATTAACAGTTGGAGGTAAGTTAAAACTCTTGTCTGGAATTGCAAACATTAATACTAAAAAAACAGAAATTGGAATCTATACAGACCCAGAAACTTTTGCTTTGACTTTAGATGGGGTAGCTGAAATAAATTCTGCAAATTCTCTTTATTACCTTGACTCAAATGCTGTTTTGGACAATCAATCCATCATAAAAAATTCTTTTGTGTTTGCTAACAAAGGAGTTGGAATAGATTTAGGGGCAACCTACAAGATTTCCGAAAAATTGAGTGTGAATGCAAGTATTTTAGATTTGGGTTCTATTTCATGGAAAACCAATGTTTCTAATTATAAAACCAATCAAATAAATTACAAGTTTGAAGGTGTTGATATCAATGAATTAATTAATGAAACAAGCGTAAATGTAGGTGAAAAATTCCAAGATACTTTGGAGAAAATTTTCAACTATCAAGTTGGAGATGAAAAATATTCTACTTTCTTGAATACAAAAATTTATTTAGGCGCAAATTACAATTTAACAAAACAAATTAACGCTGGAGCCCTGTTTTTTAATGAATTTGTAAAAGGGAAATACAGAGCAGGATTATCACTTTCTGCAAATGTGAATTTAAAATCTTGGTTGTCCGCCTCACTAAATTACACTATATACAATGGTTCTTTTTCAAACATTGGTTTCGGAATCAGCATGCGTGGTGGACCCGTTCAGTTTTTTATCATGAGTGACAATATTTTAACTTTTGTAAATCCTTTTGATGCTAGAAATGTACATATCTGTGGGGGAATGAGCGTATTTATCAAAGGGAAAGAGAAAAAGAAAAAAGATTCAGAAAAAGATTCTAAAGTAAAAGATATTGATATTAAGGGCTAAGCCATGGTAAACTACAATCCAAAAAGTTGGATTACTTTAATTTTTGCAATTCATAAAAGTGACACCTTGCGGATGTTATGGAAAGAACTCATCTACATGGGTGCCTTTACCATGCTGATTGCTTTTATCGAAATAACTTATTTCCCTAATGCGAAAAATTTAGATAAACTTTTTCAGGTTTATTCATTGGTGGGTTTTGTGATTTCGCTTTTACTTGTTTTTCGAACAAACACCGCTTATGATCGTTGGTGGGAAGGTTGGAAAAAGTGGGGAGAACTTGTTAATGACACTCGAAATTTCGCACTCAAACTAAACGCAATTGTTGAAGACAAAGAAGAATTGGTTTTTTTTAATCGAATGATTTCAAATTTCGCTATGGCAAGTAAGGAACACTTGAGAAATGGGGTAGCAATTTTGGATCTAAATTTATTAGAAAATGAAATTGCCTTTTTGGAGAAGAAAAAACACATTCCATTAGCTTTATCAAATTTGATGTATCAGAAATTAGTTAAGATGCGAAAAGAAGGAAAAATTTCAGATTTTGATTTTTTACTTCTGGATAAAAATCTAAATAGCTTTATGGAGGCATGTGGTGCGTGTGAGCGAATAAAATACACTCCAATTCCTTTTTCTTATTCTTTGTTTCTTAAAAAATTCATCTTTATTTATGTAGTTACTTTGCCCATTGCCTTCGTAACTTTTTTTGGTTATTATTCAGCTTTGATTGCAACTTTTGTGTTTTATGTTTTGGTCAGTATGGAAGTTTTAGCGGAGGAAATTGAAGACCCATTTGGTTCAGACGATAACGATTTGCCTACAGATGAATTAGTTGAAAAAATCACAATTAATACAGATCAAGTATTTAATCCTTAGACTTAAATTTTGTTAAGTTTCATTATTTTTGGTGATATTTTTTCTTTGCAAAAGATTAATTTTATTATCCTATTTTTTTAGCTTACTTTTGTAGCTTGAAAGAGCGATTAATTTCCCTCTTTAATATCAAATATTTTTATGAAGAATATACGTAATTTTTGCATTATTGCACATATTGACCACGGAAAAAGTACTTTAGCTGACCGTTTATTACAAACTACTGGAACAATTTCAGATAGAAACATGCAGGCGCAAGCGCTTGATGATATGGATCTAGAACGTGAACGTGGAATTACCATTAAAAGTCACGCAATTCAAATGAATTATAAACATGAGGGGCAAGATTATGTTTTGAATTTAATTGACACTCCAGGACACGTAGATTTTTCTTACGAAGTTTCCCGTTCGATTGCAGCTTGTGAAGGTGCTTTGTTAATTGTTGATGCCTCACAAGGAATTGAAGCACAAACGATTTCAAATTTGTACCTTGCCATGGAACACGATTTAGAAATTATTCCCATCCTAAATAAAATGGATCTTCCTGGTGCAATGCCAGATGAAGTTTCTGATCAAATCATTGATTTAATTGGATGTGATTTGGAAGATATTATCCAAGCTTCAGGAAAAACTGGTTTGGGTGTTGATAAGATTTTGGATGCTGTAATCAATAGAATTCCTGCTCCGAAGGGTGATGAAAGTGCTCCGCTTCAAGCAATGATTTTTGATTCTGTTTTTAATTCATTTCGTGGAATTATTGCTTATTTCAGAATTAGAAATGGAGTGATCAAAAAAGGCGATAAAGTTCAATTTTTCAATACTGGAAAAACGTATAATGCGGATGAAGTTGGTATCTTAAAAATGGATTTAAGCCCTAGAAATGAGGTGAAAGCCGGTGATGTTGGTTACATTATTTCAGGAATTAAAACTGCAAAAGAAGTAAAAGTAGGAGATACAATCACTTTAGCAAATAACCCATGTGAATCAGCTATTAAAGGATTTGAGGATGTAAAACCAATGGTATTTGCCGGAATTTACCCTGTTGAGACAGATGAATACGAAGAATTGCGTTATTCAATGGAAAAATTGCAGTTGAACGATTCATCTTTGGTTTTTGAACCAGAGTCTTCAGCAGCCTTAGGCTTTGGTTTTCGTTGTGGATTCTTAGGAATGTTGCACATGGAAATTATCCAAGAGCGTTTGGAAAGGGAGTTTAACATGACTGTGATTACTACAGTTCCTAACGTTTCATATTTTTGTTACATGCGAAGAGATGTAGACAAGGCCTTAATCGTAAATAATCCATCAGAATTACCAGATCCTTCAGCGATTGAGCGCATTGAAGAACCTTATATCAAAGCACAAGTAATTACTAAATCAGAATATGTTGGTTCAATTATGAGTCTTTGTATCGAGAAAAGAGGTGAATTACGAAATCAAGTGTATTTGACCCAAGATAGAGTTGAAATCACATTTGAAATGCCGCTGGCAGAAATCGTTTTCGACTTTTATGATAGATTAAAATCAGTTTCACGCGGTTACGCTTCTTTTGATTATCATCCAATTGGATATAAAACTTCAGATTTAATCCGAATGGATATGCTGTTGAATGGCGAGCAACTTGATGCGCTTTCTGCACTTGTACATAGAAGTAATGCTTATGAATTGGGTAAAAAGATTTGTACTAAACTAAAAGAGTTAATTCCTCGTCAACAATTTGAAATTCCAATTCAAGCAGCAATTGGAGCAAAAATTATTGCACGTGAAACCATTAAGGCATTGAGAAAAGACGTAACAGCAAAATGTTATGGTGGAGATATTTCTCGTAAACGTAAATTATTGGAGAAACAAAAAGAAGGTAAAAAACGTATGCGTCAAATTGGTCGAGTTGAGGTTCCGCAAGAGGCATTTATGGCAGTATTAAAATTAAATGATTAGAAATGGCATCCATTAGACAAAATAAAATTGAAGGAGTTATCCAAGAAGAATTATCCATGTTTTTCCAAAGAAATGCACGAGAAATTTGCTTGGGCGCAATGGTTACTGTTACCATAGTTCGTGTGACTCCAGATTTATCCTTAGCAAGAATTTATTTGAGTATTTTCGCAGGACCAGATAAGGCAGATGTGTTGAAATCAATACAAGAGAATCAAAGTAAAATTAGAGGTGAAGTAGGTAAACGTTTGAAGTCTATGCGCAAAATTCCAGACCTAATTTTTCACATCGATGATTCTTTGGATTATGCAGAAAAAATTGATGAACTTTTGAAAGCTTAAATGGAATGATAAACTATAAATGATTATTAATAAATATTTTATTTTTCACTAACATTTATAATCTATAACTCATCATTTATAACTCCTTATTAACATCAACGTACCTTTTTACATAGCGAAACGTTATTTGTCTTCCAAAAAGAAGAAGAATGTAATTCATTTGATTACACGAATTTCTGTCATTGGAATAACGGTCACTGCGGCCGCATTGATTATTTTAATTGCCGCTTTTAATGGAATAGAATCCATGGTCGAGAAGTTGTACAGTGAGTTTGACTCAAATTTAACCATTCGTTCAACCCTTGGCAAAACTTTTGATGAAAATACAATTCCCTTTCAGAAAATAAAATCACTTTCAGAAGTAAAATATGTTAGCAAATCTATTGAAGAAGTTGTTATTCTAAAGCACGAGAAAAAGTGGGTCAATGCGAAACTTGTTGCTGTTGAAAATACGTTTCTAGAAATGATTAAAAGTGAAAAACACTTAGTTGACGGAGAAAATTATTTAAACTACAAAAACGAGGATTATTGCTTAGCTGGTGCAGGTTTGCTTGAAAAATTAAATGCTTACATTTCAACGAATGAAGTCTCCGAAAATTTAATAGTGTACTTCCCGAAAAAAGATGCAAAATTAAGTGTTAATTCGAATCCTTTTCGAACTGAAATAATAAAGGTAGCAGGAAGAGTAAATTACAACATGGAGGTCAATGACGAAGTGTTGGTTGTCCCTATAGATTTCGCAAAAAACGCCCTCGATTATGAAGATCGAATTTCTAAAGTCTTAATAAATTGTAAAGAAAAAGACCAACTTCTTCCCCTGCAAAAACGGCTACAAAATATGCTGGGATCCAAGTTTGTTGTAGAAACACATTTTGAAAAAAACGCATTAATTTATCAAACTAGTAAAACTGAAAAAGTAATTGTAATATGTATTTTGGTTTTTGTATTTATCATGGCAATTTTCAATTTAATAGCCTCTATCACAATGCTCTATATTGAAAAAGAACCAAACATAAAAACAATGCAAAGTTTTGGTGCAAGCAAACAATTTATCTTTAAAATTTTCTTTTTTGAAGGAATCTTAATTTCGTTCAAAGGCATATTTTTTGGGATAATTTTGGGTTTGATTGTGGCATTAAGTCAATATTGTTTTAAGATTGTTTTATTACCAAATTCAGGCGGGCAAGCCTTTCCAATGTGGATTACGATAAAAGATACGCTCTTGGTGTTTGGAATTGTCTCAATTATTTCTATCTTAGCATCTTATTTATCAATTTCATTTCTAACAAAACTCAACAAATCAGATGGCAGCACCAAATAAAAAATTATCACTTTCTGATTTAGCTACAATTTTAGGTATTTCTAAATCAACTGTTTCATTTGTATTAAATAACAAAGGAGATAAATATAATATCAGTAAGGAAACACAAAAATTAATTCTTGAAAAAGCTAAGGAACTTAATTTTGTGCCTAATTTTTTCGCGAAAAGTTTACGTGAAGGTAAAACTAAAACCATCGGATTGGTGGTTGCTGATATTTCAAATCCATTTTATGGTGAGTTGTGCAAAATGATTCAAGAAGAATTGTATATACATGATTATAAGTTGTTTATTGTAAACACAGATGATAATAAAGACATTGAATTACAATTAATTCGCGATTTGATCAACCGTTCTATTGATGGATTAATCGTTGCACCTTGCAATCAAGTGGAGAATTTAAAGGAATTGTTTGATAGTACGCCAATTCCAATTGTCTTTGTTGACCGTTATGGAGACAATAAAGCAGATTTTGTTGGAGTGAATAATTATTCTGAATCCTTTAATTTAGTTGGAAAATTTACTAAAAAACCAAAAAAACTAGGTGTTTTCTTTTATGAGGAAGATGAAATTTCTACCATTCATTTAAGAATCAACGGAATTAATGATGCTTGTGAAAAAGAAAAAATTGATGTAGAATTAATCAATGCCCATGAATTTAAAGATGATTTGGCAGAAAAAGTTAAATCCTTAAAAAGTAAGGGAATGGATGCTGTTTTAGCTTTGAATAATAAAATTGCGCTTCAGTTAATCTCTGTTTTTAAGGAATTAAACTATGAAATTGCAAAAGACATTGCATTCATCTCCTTCGATGATTCGGAAGCTTTCCCTTACATTAACCCTCCAATTTCAGCACTAAAGCAACCAATAAAAGAAATAGGAAAAGAAACTGTAAATCAGTTAATCAGAAGATTAAATGAGGAGCATACACCTGGGAAATGCGTTGAATTTTCTTGTAATTTTATCGCTAGAAAATCACATTGAGATATTTTTTTCGACAGCGGTAACGGCTTATTAACTAAATAGTCCTAGCAAATCATCTTGAGTAAGAGATTTGAGGATGTTTGAGTCAGTCTTGACAATATTTTCTGCTAATTCTCTCTTGTTTTCCTGCATTTTCATGATTTTTTCTTCAATTGTATCTGGAGAAATTAATCGTACTGCAACCACATTTTTTTTCTGACCAATACGATAACAACGGTCAATTGCTTGGTTTTCAACCGCAGGATTCCACCATGGATCTATCAAGTAGACATAATCTGCTTCGGTTAAATTCAAACCTGTTCCACCAGCCTTCAAACTAATTAGAAAAACCCTGATCTCAGAATCGTTTTGAAAAGAATGTACTTTTTCTTCTCGATCTTTTGTTTGACCAGTTAAATATTCATGCGAAATTTGCAATTTATCTAATTCAACTCGAATCAAATCCAACATGGAAACAAATTGTGAGAAGACCAAAATTTTGTGTTTCTTAGATTTTCCTTCAATTTCTTCCAATAATACACGCATTTTCGCAGAAGAAGAACCATAACTTTCTTCATCACCCAAAATCGCTGGTGAATTACAAATTTGACGTAATTTTGTCAAACCTTGCAACACAAGCATACTTTTATTCTCTGGCGTTTCTTCATGTTTACCAAGTAATTTCTCTCGGATTTCATTTTTATAAGTATCATAAACCTTGCGTTGTTCATCGTCCATTTCGCAATACAAAACCATTTCTGTTTTATCAGGTAATTCAGTGGCTACTTGCTTTTTAGTTCTTCGCAAAACAAAGGGATTTATTTTTTGCTGCAATTCATTGGCTCTTGCAATGTCTTTAAATCTATCAATTGGTGTTGAATATTCATCCTTAAAACGCTGTTGACTCCCAAACAAACCTGGGTTCGCAAAAGACAATTGTGCAAATAAATCGAAGGTATTATTCTCAATTGGCGTTCCTGTAACTACCACTCGATTTCTAGCATTAAGAAGTCGAACAGCTTTATAACGCTGAGATTCAGGATTTTTAATCGCTTGAGATTCATCCAAGAATATGTAATTAAAACGAAATTCTTTTAATATTTTCACATCCGACAACATGGTTCCATAAGTGGTCAATATCACATCATATTTCACGAAATCTTTGGTGTTTTTTACACGACTTTGTCCATAAATCGTAAGAACTTTTAAACTGGGAGCAAACTTTTCAATTTCTCTTGTCCAGTTAAAAATAAGTGAAGTTGGTAAAACAATAAGATTCGTATTATTTTTGTCTTTCTCCTTTTGCGATAAAATAAATGCGATTATTTGAATGGTTTTTCCCAAACCCATGTCATCTGCTAAACAACCACCAAAATTAAATTCATCAAGGAAATTCAACCAATTTAATCCTTGTTTTTGGTAATCTCTCAATGTAGCTTTCAAACCTTTCGGTATTTCCACATCATGAATTGTTTTGAAAGAGGCAATCTTACTATTGAGGTAAGCAATTTCTTCCTGAACATCTTTGTTCAACACTTCACTTTCATATAATTCACTGATTGCAGAGAAATTGGTTTTTGCGGTCCGAATATTTCCTTCCACAACATCTCCAGCGCGGAAATATTTTGAAAATTTTTGTATCCATTCTTCTGGCATTAAACCCAATGATCCATCTCCTAAAGCAATATAACGCGATGCATTTTTAAGCGCTTTCTGAATTTGCTTTAAAGAAATATCTTCATTCCCAAATTTCACTTTTAAGGAAGTATCAAACCAATCTAAGCCACTATTTACAACAACATTTACCTTCATTTTTTGAGTACTGAAATTTGTTTTGATGGAATTAAACCCCAAAATTTCAATATCATGTGCCTTCCAAGTTTCAAACGCATCGATAAACCAACCTGAATCTAAAAAACGTTGTTTGTGTAAATAAAAATAATCAAATTGACCCAATTGTTCCTCAAAAGATTCATGCTGACGAATCAATAATCCAGCAAAATTGTTCTCCAAAAATTTATCACGTTCCACCACAAACCAATTATCTTCTAAATCGTGTTCATGGATTTGTTTTAATCCTAAAATTGGAATTTCTAGTTCACCATATTTTACGGAAGGTGTGATTAAAATGTAATTTTCTGATTCGCTCAGATAAATTGTTTTTTTAAGTTCAGAATTGAATCCTTTTTCAACTAATTGCTTTTTACTTGCGGGTTTTATGAAGGCGTAATTGATTTCTATTTTATTTTCAAGGTTGTTTAGATAGCTTTCTTTAAATTCTTCAAATTTACTTTGATGAATTATTATTTTGAAGTTATGTTCCTTGAAAAAGCTGTAAATCTGCAAATAATAAGCGTTATCAATCAAATAAAATGTGTTTTCATGCAGGAAAATAAATTGATAACGCAATTTTATTGCACGTAAATTAATTTTTTGTTCATTAAAATGTATGTATGGTAAAATTTCATACATATTTCCATTTTGTTTTACTTGAAAAGAAAGATGGGTAAATTCTGGAATGGTAATTTTTATTTCCTTTACCGAACTTGTTGTAATATTATCTGAAATTTTCGTGTCGTGGTAGTAAAATTTAATATTTAATGGGTTTTTGGTAATCGTTTTTAGTGCTTTTATCTTGTCTTCATTAGAAATTTTATTTTCATAACTTTCCTTGAAATACGAAAGTGCGCTTAAAAAGCGGATTGCTTCAATTTCCTCGTAGTTCTCCATTAAACTAATTGGACTTAATGCTCTAAGCGGATTTTTTATTTTGCCTTCCTTAGATAAATTTGCTTCGAAAAAATAGATATAAAAGCTTTCATAATAACGATTTTGGGAGAAAACCACGCCGTATTCATTTTCAGTTGATTTGGTGCTTTGTAATTCTTCCTTGATATTCTTTTGTTTTGGAAGTAATTGTTGTTTTAGGCGGGCTTTGTTTTCTTCTGACAATAGCAATAATTCCTTTTTTTTAGGCGAGATTGTTAAGCTTCCATAGACTCTAGTAACCGTAAAATAATCATCTAAATTTTCCTCATTTTCCAGTCCATAGGTTTTAGCATAACTCTTAAATTTTTCATGCCTAGTTTTCGGATTGAAATAAAATGCAATCTCATCATTATTGTGTAAAATGTATAACATGGTCGTTTGATGCGAGCACATTTTCCGTTTGATGGTTTTGCAATTGCAACTGAGCAATAATTCCTTAGTTTCAGGTTTAAATTCCACTTCAACTCGGGCATTATCCCAGTAGGAAACAATATTGTAAAATTTACCACGATTGATTTCTAATTCATAATAATCACATATATTTCGGCGAATAATATTTGACGGAGCAAGAAGTGAAAAATGTTCAATAAATTCCTCAGAAAGTTCATCGAACGAAAAATTTTCGAAAAGAAAACTTGAATTACCAACCGTTTCATTGGTGATATTTGGACTTGAAGCAATAAAGTCTGACTCTGTAATCATTTCAAATTCAATATCTTGTATTTTATCTTTTCTTTTCATTTCAAATCGTTTATCTGCTTCTTTTAAAACCAATACTTGATGTTTGCAAATGCCTCCCAAATCGTAAGGGCAGGTGCATTTGGATTTCAATATTTTTTGTTCATTGTATTCAATTTCAACTTGATAGGGCGCTGAACCTATAACAATTGCAGAAATTTTATTCTCCTCCATGTGTATTTCTTGCAAAATAGCATCATTTGCGCGATTACGCACTGCTATAGTCGAATAATGTTTGATGTAGGTATCAATTATGGGAGTAAAAAATTTCATCGACATTAATTGGTTTTTTTTGAAGTACTACAATTATTTTAGTAAACTCATTCGGTATAATCTTAGTTCATCCCATGAAAATTTATCGCCATATTTTTCCTTTAAAGGAGTGACTGATTCTCCGTTAAAGTCTTTGAATGCATCTTCTAATTCTTTTAACTTTTCAGAAGATATAAGTTGATTAATCTCAATTTTTTCTGCTTTTAATAATCTTCCAGCATGACTATAAATAGTACTTTCAGATAAAACACGTTCTTTGGCAATTTCACCTATACTTTTTCCTTGTTCGAATAATTTTAAAGTAATGTCTTCGCTTGCTACTTTCGCTTCTTTAACCTTTTTTTCTTTCTTAATCGGAATGATTACTTCGTCTTCCTCTTCTTCATCATCGAGATCAAGTAAACTTTTGTTTTGACGTGCTTCTTGGCGAGCCAAAGCCATTTTTGTGATTTTGTACAATTTCATTTCATCATTCCAAATCACATTTTTCTGAATTGCTTTCCCTAAAACGATTGCCTCAAGCATCAAACGAACTTTTTTTAACGCTAAAATTGTATCAGTTTGCATTTCATCTAATTCTTGTAATTCTTCAAAGAAGGCCTTTATTTTCGGCTTACGTTTAATTTCATCCATTTTTTTCAAGTTCGAAAAAAGAACTTCATCAATGGTTTTGTAAAAGTAATCATAAGCTGCATCAATTCTTTCTTTCAAGAATTCTAAATTGAATTCAGGATGATCAAAAATGTTTTGAATTTGATTCAGGAATTTTCTGGAAGAATCATTTAAGTTTTCAAGTTTTTTAGCTTGATGAAGCGCCCATTCAACGTGTTTATATTTTTCACTTTTTTGACCTGAGGCAATATAACTTACGGAGTGACTTCGCCAAGAACTGATTAAGGAATTAAAATCAAAAGTGTGTTTAAGTTCATCCAATAAATACCTTTTTGTTTCAACATTTAATGAACTCACAAGTTTGTCTTCTGTGCTTTTATTCAGAGCGTAATCGATTACGTTCTGATCACTTCGCATGGCAGAAACCACAAAAGGCTTCAATAAAACCAAACCTTTCAGAGAACGTAAACGAGAAAGTGCAACGTACGCTTGTCCTGGAGCGAATGCATCTGAAACGTCTAAAATTGCCTTTTCAAAGGTTAAGCCTTGACTTTTATGAACCGTTATTGCCCAAGCTAATTTCAAAGGATATTGCACAAAGGTTCCAATAACATCTTCCTGAATTTCTTTTGTATTTGGATCTACTTTATAGCGAATATTTTCCCATTCGTATTTTTCAACTTCGATTGTGGTTTTTTCCTCCGGAAATTCTATAAAAATCTCATCCTTGCCAAGTGCTTTTACGACGCCCATCTTCCCATTGAAGAATAATTTTTCAGCTGAAATATCATTTTTAATAAACATCACTTGAGCTCCTACTTTCAAATCCAAATTAGCATCCAAAGGAAATAAATGTGGCGGAAAATCTCCCGTAACTTCTGCTGGATAAGTATGTAATTTTTCTTTTAAGTGCTCTAACTCTCGTTTATTGATGTCGTCTGCTTTATAATTATGAGTGGTTAAAGTGATGTATCCAAAATTTTTCCTGCTATCAAAGTTAGGATTAAGTTGTTTATTTAGAATTGCAGTATCTTCTGCACTTATTTTATTATTTCTTAAATTATTTAAAATTTGAATAAAATCTGCATCATCTTGTCTGTAAATTTTCTCTAACTCAATGTAAATTGGTGGATTTTGCGATAATACGTGAGAATTAAAAAAGAAAATTCCCGAATAATATTTTCTCAGAACACTCCACTCTTCATTTTTCACAATTGGCGGAAGTTGCAATAAATCTCCAATAAATAATACTTGAACTCCTCCAAAAGCTTCATTTTTTTTCCGAATATTTCTTAAAACCCAATCAATGGCGTCTAATAAATCTGCGCGCAACATACTTACTTCGTCTATCACAAGAAGCTCAAGATTTTTGATTAATGAAATTCGTTTTGAATTCATCTGAAAATGGCGCATCAAGGAATCTTTTGTTTCAATTTTAAATCTTTCCGAAACTGTTTGAAATTGTCCAAAATCGGGAATAAATGCTGCAAAAGGCAACTGAAACATCGAATGAATGGTTACACCGCCAGCATTTAAAGCAGCAATTCCGGTTGGTGCAACCACGACAGTTTGTTTGTGCGTAGATCTTATTATATCATGCAAAAGAGTTGTTTTTCCTGTTCCAGCTTTTCCGGTCAGAAAAATTGATTGTTTGGTTTGGTTGATGAAATTTTTTACGATTTCAGCAGGTTCAAGATTTTGAGGCATAGTTTGTAAAATTTAGACTAAAGGTAATGCAAAAACATTCATAAAACAAAAATTTTTAGTCATTTTTTTAAAAAATTATAATTTCAATTTAAAATTTGCCCCTAAATAATCTGTACTAATTGACGGTTGAAAACTGAGGTTTTTATTCAATTTCTTCCACGGATTCCAGTTTTTTAAGGGCTCAAAATGGTACACCAAATTTGTAACCAAGATTCCAATTCCCGCGCCCATTAAAACGTCTGGTACCCAATGTCGATTGTTGATGATTCGCAAAGATCCCGTTGAAATTGAAAATAATAGTCCACTGCAAGCAACAACTTTATTTGTTTGGTAAAATTCATTAAACAAAACCTGACTAGAAGTAAAAGCAATTGTCGTATGTCCAGAAGGAAAAGAATTAAAAGTGCTGCTATCTGGACGCATTATTTTAAGTGTGTTTTTTAGAATCAAGACGATTCCTACACTTGTAATTTGTGAAATAGCTAAGAATTTTGTCTGATTCCAAATTGAATTTCTTGCTTTTAACTTTAACAAATCCGCCGAATACATAATTCCAACAGGTGCAAGTGGTAAAACATCATCAACACTTGTTTCAAAACCATTAAATGGCTTGCGGAAATCTTCTTGTAATTTAGTTTTGGTTGTTATAGAATTTACCGAAAGTCCAAGTGCCATTAACGAAAAAGGCGCAATTACTTTTTTCAGGAGTTTAGGTTTTTCAATTGACGTTTCATTTCCAAACCAATTTATTTTATCGTATCTTTTTGAAATTTCTTGCGCATTAAAATTCAAGACAAATAGAAAAACAGCGAGAAATTTGAAATACTTAACTAGTTTCATGAAATTTAATTTTCATTCAAACTTACAATTTTTTTTTCAATCCGAGTTTTTTCCTAATTTTATACAATAAATGAAATTAGAAGAAATTAATCATAAAAAAATTCTTTTTGCTTGCCTCGATTGGGGCTTTGGACATGTAACGCGTTCAATTGGAATTATCAAGCAGTTGATTTCTCAAAATAATTCTGTCATTATTGCATGTAGTGAGGAGCAAAAAGTATTATTTTCCTCGTATTTTCCAGAAATCGAAATTTTATATTTGGATGGGTATAATTTCAAATTTTCAGGAAAAGGGAATTGGGCTTGGGATTTATGGGAACAACGCAAATCATTTTTTGAAAGTATTCGAAAAGAACAAGATTTTGTAAATGATTTCTGTGAAAAGAATGAAATTGATATCCTAATTTCAGATCATCGTTATGGTTTTTTTTCAAAAAGTATTCCAAGTATTTTTATCACCCATCAGTTACATTTACCCATTCCGAAAGTCTATTTCTTTGTTCAAAAATGGCATGAAAAAAAAATGCGTAAATTCAATTCCATTTGGGTGTTAGACGATGAAAAATCTTCCTTTGCTGGGAAATTAAGTAGTCGCATTGTACATGAAAACTTAGAATACATTGGAATAATATCTCGATTTGATTCACTAAATGCCGAAAACACAAAATATGATTATCTAATTGTAGTTTCTGGCCCAAAACCTTATTCAGAGCATTTTTTGAACGAAATAACTGAAAAAATTGACTTTTCAGAAAAAAAAGTGGCCGTTTTACATCCTAAATCAGTCCAACTGGTAACAAAAAATCAAAATTGGATTTATATATCAGCAGAAGAACTAAAAAATAACGATCAACTTTTTTATCAAAGCGAAACAATCATTTCAAGATGTGGTTATTCAACATTGATGGATTTAAAAATTCTAAATAAAAAAGGAATATTGTTTCCAACAAAAGGTCAGGCTGAACAGGAATATTTATGTAAATTTCATGGAAATGGAAAAAATATCCTACCTTTGATTTTTAATCCAAATGAAAGAAAATAAACATACAATTTTTGCATTTATTTGTGCACTCAGCTTTTCCTTGTTTTGGGTTTTTAGGGACTCAAAAAAACAAGTTTCTCGTGCATTTTATGTCTGGGAAAGTGCAAAATATGACTTGACCAATTCAGAAACAAAAACCCTAAGTCAACTTAAAGTAGAAAAATTGTATGTAAAACTATTTGAAGTAGAAAAAAATGATGTTTTGGGTATTCACCCGACTGCAAAATCAGAATTTCAATTTACATATAACGATGAACTTTCTGCGGAAATAATTCCGGTGGTTTACATTAGAAACGAGGTTTTTAAAGGGATTAAAAAAGCTGAAATGGACGAATTTGTCTCCAATTTTATTTTTTTACTTGAAAAAAGATATAAAGAGCGAATGGACGAACTTTATAATCTAAAAGAAATTCAAATTGATTGCGATTGGACTGAAAGTACTCAGGAAAATTATTTTACTTTCTTGAAAAAATTGAAATCTAAAGTGAATTATCAATTGAGTGCGACTTTGCGCTTGTATGCATACAAATTCCCAGATAAAATCGGAGTTTTACCGACTGATCGAGCGATGTTGATGTGTTACAATTTATTGAACGTGCATGAAAACCGACATAAAAACTCCATTTTAGACTTAAATGAATTGGAAAAATATTTAGTTGGTGCTGATAATTATCCAATTCCACTTGATCTTGCACTGCCAACTTATCAAGCGATGCATGTTTATCAAAACAATATTTATGTGAGAAGTTTGCATCAAAATGAATGTGATATTCTTTCAAAACTAAAAAAACACTCAAAACTTTGGTACGCGGCAAAAGAAGATTTTGTAGTAAGTAATTTATTTATTCGGAAAGGCGACAAAATAAAGTATGAAAATATTGACCATGAAAGCATGCTTAAAGCCTTATCGATTGTAAAAAACAATGTTAGTTTTGCGACAGACTATACATTAAGTTTTTATGATTTAAATGAATTTGATTTAAAAACTTATACAAATGAAAACCTGGATTCTTATTTTACTCATTAGTTTAAACTTTTCAAAACTAGTTTATTCTTGCGGATTTTATCCCTATGGCGATGACATTCGTTTTTCCTTGCTAAAGCCAAACTATGTTCCCGTTTATGGCTTTTCACAATTTCATTATACAAGTTTTAGGTATGGGACTTTCGCGAATTCTTTTGAGGCATTTGAGCAAGCAAAATTTGATGAAAACATTGTTTCATGGTACAATCATTTCAAGGGAGAATTTTCCCATCAAGAAATTTACAAATCCTTAATTGAAAATAAAATTTCAGAATTAAATCAAAAAAATGCCTTTTCAGCCTTTGAAAAAGCTATTATGAGTGAAAAATTCAAAGAAGAATTGGCTTACATGAAATTTGCACAATCCATTTCAGGATTAAATTCCTGGTCGGATGATCCTTGGGAACGAAAAGTAAGCCGAATAGTTAAAATCAGGAAGAAGCAAATTAAAAAAGCCTTGAAACTAGCAAAATCTTCTAAGAATGAAAATATCAAACGGAGATATGCTTATTTGGCTTTACGTTTATCCTTCTATAATAAGGATTCTGAGCAGCTTAAGAAAATTTATTCCTCATATTTTGAAAAAACGGAAGTAAAAGATGCTATTTACTACTGGAGTTTACATTTTTACACATACACATTAGGTGAAAGCCCAGCAAAATATGTGGCTATTGCTCAAGTATTTGCTCATTCTCAAGAAAAAAGATTTGCATCTGATTTACAAAATTATGGTGACTTTTCTCATGAGGAAATCTTGAAGGCATGTAAAACTGAGGAAGAAAAACAAGTTGTTTCATTTTATTTTTTGTCCAAAAAAACAGACAAATCTCTTTCTGAAATCAAAAAAATAGGTTCTTCCTTGGGAGAAAATAGTTTGATGTATTTGATTTTGCGTGAAACGAATAAAATTGAAGATTGGATTTTAACACCTTATTATTCAGAGTTTTCACCATCGATATCTGGAGAAAGTTGGAATGATTCCTTGTACTTCATTACGAGATCGCGCATTTCCATGGACCGCATTTATGCTAAAAATCTAGCCGATTACTTATCTTCAATTAATTTTAATAACTCAGAAAGTGAATTGTGGAAAAAAAGTATGCAAGCATATTTGTTATTCTTAGCGGAAGATATTTCTTCGAGTTTAAAATTTAATTCGCATCTAAAGATGAACGTACAGGACAAAAAATTAAAGCGCTTTAACGAAATGTTGCTGTCCCTCATAGAATTGAAAAATCAAAAAAATGCAAGTTTAAAATCCAATTTTGTTCAGCAAACAATCTTGGTTGAAGCCGAAAAAAAGAATTATCAATTTTTATTTGCGATTGCACGCGAATTGGAATATGCTGGAAATACAATTGACGCAGCTTATTTGTTTTCTCATCTGAATGCGGAGGAAGAAAATTATGATTACGAAAATATACATTATCCTCAAAATGTCTTTTGGAGAACAAAAAATTTAGCAAAATCAACTTACAATGAAGATTTTTTCACGGATTATTTCTATTATTTGGACGCGCAATATTCTACAAAACAAGTTGCTGAGTTAATTCAAGATGTTCAGGATGAAGATGACAAAAACGAATTCACACGCTGGAAGAAGTCGAAAATTGCAAAAAACATTCACCGCATGAAAGATTTATTAGGGACAAAACAATTGAGAAACAACGATTTACATGCAGCGCTAAAAACATTTAAATCAGTAAATGACAGCATTTGGAAATCTGATGCTTATAAAACATATTTGAACGCGAATCCATTTTATACCGATTTTTACACAGAACATTCAAAATCATTAGGGGATACAATTCGATTCACGAAAGTGCAAGTGGTAGAAAAATTAATTAGTTATTTGGATAAAATTGAAGAGAGTGAAGGAAAAAAGAAAGCATTTTACTTTTTTCAAGTTGGAAACTGTTATTTGAACATGACTCAATATGGCAATTCTTGGATCATGAAACGTTATTATTGGTCTTCCACAGCACAAAGACATCGTTATGTAGATGATGACGAATATTTTCAATGTAATATGGCAAAAAAATATTATTTGATGGCAAACGAATGCACGAAGGATGCAAAAATTTCAGCTTTATCCTTACGAATGGCTGGAAGATGCGAAAAATATCGTTTGACGGACATTGGAATCCAAAATGAAATTTACGATTCAGAATATTACGATAACATTTTCTACAAAAATCAATATTACAATAAGTTAAGATCTCAATTTCCTGATGATTACGAACCTTTAATCAGTAATTGCCATTCTTTTGTTGAATACAACCAATTTTTGAGGTAGAAAATCACCTTAAACTTAGCGCACCTGAAGGGCACTTCAATACTTGTTCTTTAATTATTTCTTTTGATTCATTTTCTGTTTGAATCCAAGGTTTTTCTTTTGGTTTAAAAACAGAAGGTAAACCTTTGGCACAAATTGCTGAATGTGTGCATTTTGTATGATCCCAAATGATGGTAAGGTCTTCTTTGGTATATTCTTTTTGCATTATGATTGATTTAGAAAGATAAATATATTAATTATTAAGTTTAGTTGCAAGATTTTCCTTTACACTTTCAAACCATTCTTGTTTCAAAATACTTAAAACAATGCTATCGCGTCGATTTCCAAAGGGATCAAAACCATTGCTACGCAAAATTCCTTCTTCGATGCAACCAATACTTTTCATAGCGTTTATACTGCGTTGGTTTCTGTTATCTGCTCGGAATTCGACACGCTCAAAATTCAATTTTTCAAAGGCAAATTCAAGCATCAGGAATTTACAGTTTTTGTTTAAGCCCGTTCCCTGAAATTCTTTTCCATACCAAGTAAAGCCTAATTGCGTAGTGAGTTGACTATATTGAACATCATAAAACCGAGTTGAGCCCGCATATTTCTGATTTACTTTATCAAAAACAATGAAAGTATATTCTTTTCTCTCCTTCCGATTTTGAACGGCTATATCAATATATTTTCTTAATTTTTCTGCTCCATTTGCCTGTATTAAGGAGTAGGTCCAAATTTCAGGTTCATTTATTGAAAATGGTAATAAATGTTCGAAATCAGTCATTTCTAATGGGCGTAAGATTACTTTTTCGTTTTCTAAAATGTAATTTTCTTCAAAAATCATAGTTACCAGCCTAACTCATTACACATATTTATAGTATAAGTATCATAAGTATCGTCATCGTAATAGATAGTAACACCCAATTCCTCTAGGCAACCCCAACCAGTATATCCTCCTTGAAAATTATTTGTTTTATCAGTAGTTGTATAATAACGTTGTTTGATACTTTCATGGTTTCGATCGTATACAACTTCTATGACATGATCTTTTATGTTTTCAATACCTCTTAACTGTACTTGAAAATTGTACATTCCTTCACGTGGGGTTTCTTTTGCTTTTACAACAGGAGTGATTTCGAAAGATTCAAGTGCATATTCTTGTTCTGAGGAATTGTAGTATTCGATTAATTCACAGGCGTTAAATTCAAAAGTCATCGAGGTATTGTCTTTAAAAAATACAATCGCTTGCATGTTCTCATAACACCCCCATCCTTCGTAAGAAGAATAAAAGTTTGGTCCTTCGAGCACTTCTACGTAGTTTTCACTAAAACTTGGGTCGTCATAGACATAGACAATTTTTGAAACTAAATTCACAACCTCATCACTGATGTCAAAACCACAAGTGTAATAATTTCTTCCTTCACGGATTTCTTCACTGTAAGCGTAAATGGCAAAATTTTCCTCGGAAATTGTTTCATTCTCTGTTCTATTATCATAATCCTGAACAATTTCATCCACTTCTGAATAATTTCCTTCTTCTTCTGAGGCTTCAGAATCCTGATTGTCAACAACCAAGTCTGGGTCAACTACTGGGTCATCATTAGGATTTATTTTTGGCAAAGTGTAATCTTTTTGAACTACATATCCTTCAGCAATCATCGCTTTGAATGAATCATAATCTATCCAAACATAGCCATTTGCACCCCACGTTTTCCCGTAAGAATTCAGGATTTTAAATGCGTGTTTGGAATTATCATAACCAACCAACAAAATGGCATGCAAACCATCTTTATCATCACTCGGAGTTCTTTTGTATATGTCATTTTCGGTTTTATTGTAGAAGCTAGAAAAAACGTCGTCTGTATATACAGCAATGATTACGGGCATGTCTTTGCTTAAAAATGTTTTTAATTCATTGAAATTTTTCACATCTTCAACCCTATACCAATCTTTAATTTTATAATTGCTAGCAATTGTTGCAAGTTTGGAATTGGGTTTTGAACAATCACTTGAGTTATAAGGACAATCAGAAATTGAAACATTTCCTGTATTTTTCAGAAAATTTAGCGCGTCACTTATGTAGGTTCCACAACTGCAATCCGGGCAACTCAATTCTTTGATGTTCTGATAAATGTAAGATGGGCTGTAAATGTGACTTTCAGTTTTCACTTCTCGAGAAGCCTTACAAGCTTGGTAAAAACTCATGAAACCATATCCTGTTGCCCAGGCAGTGCAAGATGGTTGTCCGCCTTGATTTCCAGGTGTTGGGAAAAAGTTTGCAGGAATCACATAACTTGCAGGAAGTCCAGCTGTTTTTGCGGTTGAATTACCAGCTAATTGCGGTGGAGATTTTAATTTGTTGTAGTTTTCAACAGGCATTAATTTCAATCCTTGTGCTTGAATAAATGCAAAGGAAAAAACAAGACTAAGGACTAAAATATACTTCATGTTGAAATGGGTTTTACTTTTTGAAGTAAAAATAGTGCCAAAAAATTAATAATTGAGGTTTTTTGATAATTTTATTTCATGATTTGTTCAAAAAAACCACCAATTTCATCTTTTTCATCTACAAAATGAATTTCATAAATCCAAAATCGTTCTTGACCCAAAACATCTAAGTTGGACATTAATTCTATATTTTCAGGATGAATGTAATTGATTTTTTCTTCTCCTAACAATTGTTCATGAGGGAAATTTCCAATCAAATGCCCACAATGTTCATTTCCATATTTCCAACCAAATTTTTGAGCCAAATCAGCCGTAAATTGATACAATTCTGCTCCCGTAAGGTCAAATTTGTTGCTTTGATAAAAACTATTCCCTTCATTCCAAGCTTGCTCAACATCTGCCTGAAGTTTAAGTTTTCTTTCGTTGGACCCAAGTACAAAAGTTCTTCCAAAATCCGCTTCCCAATCTTCAAAAACAGGTCCGAAATCAAAAAAAAGAATATCATCTTCCTTTAAAACAAGATTTTCGGGATTATGCGCGTAGGGTAGAAGTGTATTTTTTCCTGCGCGAACTATTCGTTTATGCCAATATTTTTTGATACCAAAAAGTTCAAATGCTAAGTTGAAAACTTCTATGTTTAGTTCTTTTTCTGATTTTCCAGCAACAATTAAATTCCTATTTTCAATTTCGTTGAATAATATACTTGCATTCTGCTCTGCAAAAAAAAGGTTTTTCAATTTAAAATCCATTCTTTTTTTGTCATAAAAATAACAAATATTCTTGATAGAGGTGGAAATTTAATGTGGCCTTTTATGCTCAGGTTTAAAGTATTCCCTAATTTCAAAAACAAAATCTTCGAACTTTTCTAATTGTTCCTCATTGCATATTTTTTTTAATTCTTTCGCTTGATTGATTTTTAAAAGTTCCATTTTGTGTTCATTTTCTGAAACTCGTTTTGCTAAGTCCGAAAGAAATTGTTCATCACTTTCTTTCCTAAACATTTCAACATTCATGGAATCTCTTTGACTTCTCAATAAATGTAAAACCTTATTTTCTTCTTGATGAAATTTTTTCCGTAATGCTTTGAATTCCTTCAATTGCTCCTGACTTAAATCAAGTTAAAATAAATGGTTCAAGATTAAATTGAATTTCAAAGCTTTTTTTATCTTGTTCTGTAAGCTGTAAATCAATGTTTTGTATTGGGTTATTTGGACTTTTATATCCTCCTATATGAAAAATAAACTCATTATTTCTTGCTGTTGATTGTGAACTGCTCCCTTCAAGTTTAATGTTGATGTAACCGCTTTGCCAAGTCCAATACATCCCTTTAGTTGGGTCGAGATCGCCACCTAAAACGCCTGAAACGTTTGTTGTGCTATCGATTCCGAGATCAAATTTTATCAGATCGTAATCTTTTACGTTCAGTGGGATTTGCAAGGTGATTGTTTTGTTTTTTTTGAAATCAATTAGATAATAACCAGCACTATTTTGCCAAATCTTTTTCTGTTTATTATGTAAACTTATATTTGAAACATAAAATTTTAGAACTGAAATGTTAAAAGTATCTTGATTTAGAATGAAATTTTCGTCTAGTTGAAGTTTATTTGCCCCAACTTTTCCCTCAAAAGAAATTTTAATTTGATTGGACTCTTGCGCAAAGCTGCGAAAAGTGAAAAATAATAGTACAAAAAAGAAAAACTTCATCTCCAAATTTAAAAAAAATCACTACTAACCGACTAAAATATTTTAATGAAAAGGGCTAATTTTTGAAGTTAGCCCTTTTTTTCGTACTTTTTCAATCGGCAAAAAGAAAAAAGTATGAGTATCAAAGATAGTGAAAAAAAGTTTG
>JBIKSI010000122.1:0-11032 GCA_044348665.1 Crocinitomicaceae bacterium | reverse complement strand
TTCTCGTTCGTTTCGGGGTTGCAAAGGTAATCACTTTTTTTTAATCTCCAAATGTTTTATGAAAAATTTTTAAACTTTTTTTTAAAACTCTTTTTCTTTTCAACATTCGACTTTTGAAAACGTTTTCTCAATTGCGAGTGCAAAGGTACACAGTCTTTTTTAATATGCAAGCGTTTTTTTCTTTTTTTAATGAAAAAAGTACAAATATTCGATGAAAGTGGCGTTTTACTCGTTGGAATAGTGAAAAAGATTAAAATTTTAATAAAATTACCGCGTGATTAAAACATAAAGATTAACAAAATACTGGAATATATAGTTAATAAGCAATGTTAATAAGGTCGATAAAGTTTCAAAAAAGATACGTCTATGGAATAATTAAACAGGAAAAAGTGGAATTTTTATTGAAATCTCTGTGAATTTTCAGAAATTTTCTTCTAAAAGAAAGATCATTCCTCCTAAAGATATAAGATATAACTAATAAATACTTTAAATATGTCATTAAATAGTATAAATCTTTAAGCATTATACAGTATAAATAATGTAAAACCAATCGATCGTTGTAATAGAAGCACATAAATAACAATAGTTTCGCAGAAAAAAACTCTGCTAGTGCGCAAGTGAATTAGCTTGATGAAGTGTTTTCGAAAAATGAAGCCGCTTTAAAAGAGCGATATTTGAAGCTACTTTTAAAACGGCTGGAATACGAAAAGACAAAACAACTAAGAACTGGAGCACGTTCCTGCTAAGGAAGCAGCCAAGCTTGATCAAAAAATAATGACCTATTAATATGGCTAATAATTCAAAATTAGAACAATTAACAATAAATTTCTACTATTAGTTATCTCCTATTTTAATTTTTGTTCTCTAAAAACTTTGATTAAATAAGGTAACAATATTACCAAAAGCAAAGTTGCACCCATCATTAGGTAAAAGTTCAACATAAAGAATGATGCCTTATTGTCATATTGATCCCATAAAGATGCAATTACTCCACTTAATTTATTTCCAATTGAGGTAGAAATAAACCAAGCACCCATTAATAGTGCGGTTAGTCGTGCAGGTGCCAACTTTGAAACCATAGACAAACCAATTGGTGAAAGACACAACTCTCCAATTGTAATAACACCATAGGCTGCGAAGAACCACCAGTAACTTGTTTTGATGTCACCATTATTTGATGCATTGGCCGCAGCAACCATTACCAAACAAGACAAACCTGTAATTAATAAACCAATTACAAATTTTACAGGAATTAATGGCTCCTTATTTCGATGTCTTAAAAAACGGAATATTCCAACAACTAAAGGTGTTAAAATAATTACCCAAAAAGGATTTACGGATTGAAAAATATTTGTGTTAAAAACATGTATTTGGTCGTTTTCTTTTCTCTTTTCCTCATCATTTTTAAAATACGATGGATGCTGCACTTCTTTTTTTCCTTCAATTTTTCGGAAATGTTTATCAGTCACTGGTTCCGCCTCGGAAGAAAATTTATACACGACTGTATCTGCAAGGTACATTTTACTTAATCCGTTTTGAATGGAAGCAGGCACTTCTCTATTCGTATAGTTTTTCGCCCACGTGTTTAAAACAGTTCCGTTTTGTTTGAAGATTGCCCAAAATGGCATTACAGCAACACACACAATTAAAATTGCGCCAACAACAGGTCTTTCATTTTTTGGGGAAGAGAACAGAACATAGGCAAAGAAAAATATTACAGGTATGCATGCAAACAAAAACGCATCCGTAACATCATCCTTTACCAAAAAGGAATTTGGATTAGTTTCGGAAGGCGCACCATTTATAAAATAACCGATTATTGCAAATAGTGTGGCCGGAACAACGACAATTGCCAAATCAATCCACCATGCTTTTTCACCTGGTCTAGCTTCTTTTTTAACATCACCATCAGAATAATGTTTGTTTCCCATCAAAAATACGATAATACCAATGAACATTCCGACACCTGCTCCAATAAAAGCCATTGAATAACCAAATTTATTAATCAAAATGGCAGAAATAATGTTACAAACGAAAGCTCCAATGTTAATTCCCATATAAAAGAGGTTGTAGCCTTCATCTTTTTGTGCAATAAATTGTGGATTGTTATACAAATTTCCTAACAAGGTTGAGATATTTGGTTTAAAGAGACCATTACCACAAATCACTAACACCATCCCTGTATAAAGCATGGCATAAGAATGAATACCCATAATGCAATAACCTACTCCCATCATAATTCCGCCAATAATAATTGGAAGTCGATATCCTAATAGTCGATCGGCTAAAAGTCCTCCTATGAATGGCGTAAAGAATACAAGGGCAATGAAAGTTCCATATAAACCGGCAGATTCTGCAGTTGACATTTCAAAACCTCCGTTCTTCGCAACATCCTCTAGATAAAGCGTGAAAATACCAATCATCAAATAATAACCGAATCTCTCCCACATTTCTGAAAGAAATAAATAGGTTAATGCTTTTGGGTGTTTTTTTTGTTTTGACATGTTCTGGATTGTTAGAATATTAGATTGTTAGAATATTAGATTAACTTCGTTGCAGCTTCGCGGTGTTGGATTATTGGAACGTTGGATTGTTACATTGAGTGAAAAATCATTAGTTAAAGAATCATCTATTTTTAAACAAAGCCTGAACGACGAATCGAACAGGCTTAATTATTATTTTTGATAATTGCATTTATTATCTAATTCCGTGCATCATTTTTAATAGTTTACTAGATAAAAGGAACAAAATTAATGAAGCTCCTCCAGCCATGAAAACAAAGATCATAAAGAAATCAAATAAATTTTCAATTTTAATGCCTAGGAAACTAGGTTTTTCTGGTTTTAAATTCCAAGTTTCAATTACATTAGAATCTTTTTCTCCTTTTTTACCAACTGTATTTCTTAAGATATACAATGTATTTCCAGTTTCATCCATAAAAGAAGCGAAAGCAAATTTTGGTTTAGATCCAACGATTTGTTTCAATTGAAATTCTGAAACAGTTTTGCTTGAGGCTTTACTTGGAGAAAGAGCTAATAATGAATCACCTTTTTCTTCTTCATTCGAACCGAATAAACTCACTTTAAATGATTCTAAAAATGATAATTCTTTTGCTTTTTCAAAACTATCTGATAACAAATTCACTTTCACAATGCTATTAGGATGATTTTTTGCCAATGTTGCTACGGATAAACTATCAGCCTCGAAAGTACCATTAATTGTATCGTTTGTTGTTTTGAATTCAAACTTTGAGGCATCAGCAGTATTCATCAATTTTACTTCTTCAGGATAAAGTGAACTCAAATCACCTGCAAATTTATTAGCTGTAGCGGTACTCAAAAACCAAACTCCCATCAATAAAGAAGCAAATCTTACAGGTGCAAGTTTTACTACCATAGACAGACCGATTGGAGACAAACACAATTCACCAAAAGTATGAACAGTATATAAGGTAACTAACCAAAACATACTCACTTTAACACTTGGGTCGATATCCTTCACACCAAAAGCAATGATTAAATACCCAACAGCTAATAAAAACAATCCCAAAGCTTGCTTTACAGGAGAAGCTGGCTCACGATTTTTCTTTCCTAGTCGTGTCCAAATGAACGCGAAAATTGGCGCAAAGATTACAATTGCAACAGCATTAATACTTTGGAAAAAAGACGCAGGAATTTCAGAACCCATTAAACTTCTATCAGTTTGTTCTTGAGCGAAAAACGTTAGAGACGCACCAGCTTGTTCAAAAGCTGACCAGAAGAAAATAACAAAAAATGCAATAATAAAAATTACCCAAATTTTTTGTTTTTCAACTTTGGTTAAACTTTTATCAGTAATAATAGATGCTGGAGCAACAATACACAAGGTATAAATGAAAGCACCAATCAAATCTAATCCCATCAAACCTTTGAAAGCAACAAATAAAATAGCTGATAAAGATATCCATTTAAGAATTGAAGTAACATCAATTTTCTTCTTTTCAGTAACTACTTTTTCAATCTTCTTTGGTTTTGTACCGATTGCTTCTCCTGTAGGAGAAACAATGTATTTATTTTTTAATAATTCAAAAGAAATGATACTAATGACCATCCCAATACAAGCAGCAAGGAATCCCCATTTAAAAGCTGCTGGAACAATTAATCCTTCATTATCATAAACTTCACCAAAACCACCACAAACTAATGGCGCAATAAATGCTCCAAGGTTAATACCCATATAGAATATTGTAAAAGCAGAGTCTACCCTTTTATCTCCTTCAGGATATAATTGACCAACCATCGTTGAGATATTTGGTTTAAAAAATCCATTTCCAAAAATTAAAAAACCTAAACCTGTAAACATTAATGTGGAGGCCAATCCTACTTCTGTATAAAAACTACCTGCCAAAAACATAAAAAATTGACCAATTGCCATCATCACACCGCCCCAAAATATTGATTTTCTATTCCCCCAATATCTGTCAGCAACATATCCCCCGATCAAAGGTGTCAAATATACTAATCCAGTGTAATTTCCATAAATTGTTGATGATAGCGATTTATCGAACATTAGTGCATTCACCATAAATAAGGTGAAAATAGCTCTCATACCATAGTATGAAAAACGCTCCCACATTTCAGTAAAAAACAATAAATACAATCCTTTTGGATGACCTTTTTGCGTATTATTTTCCATTATAATATTAAATTTTAAGTCGTGAAAATAGAAATAAATTTTAGAATAGCTTAACTTTGTTTACAAAAAAATAAAAATGCTTTATAATTTTCATACACATTTAGCGAAAAATGAAGGTTTTGAAATTTTGAATTACGAAAACGGAATCGATCTTAAAAACAACTATTACTCGTATGGGATTCACCCAAAAGATTCTGAAAAAGAAGAATTTAACAAGGAAATCTTATTTGATAAAAACTGCTTGGCACTAGGGGAGATTGGTTTAGATAAATTGATTTCAGTTCCATTAGACAAACAAATTGAAGTCTTTAGTAGGCAAATTGAATTTTCTGAAAAACACCAATTTCCCGTAATTATTCATTGTGTAAAAGCTTGGAATGAAATTATACTAGTAAAGAAAAAGTTAGCGCCAAAACAAAAATGGATTTTTCATGGATTTAGCAAAACAAATTTAGTGGAAGAGGTTTTAAAGAATGATCTAATTTTTGGTATTGGTACTCGCATTTTGTTTGACGAAAAACTACAATCCTGCTTGCAACAAATTCCTATCAATAGCATTTTATTGGAAACGGATGCAGATGAAAAAAATACACTAATTTCCGTTTATCAAAAAGTAGCTGAATTAAAAAATATATCTTTGCAGAAGATTAAAAAACAAATTGAAGAAAACTTTAGGGGAACTTTTAATCATGTTGACTTCGAGAACCTCAGTCAACCAAGATGAGAGTTGACAATTAAGAATAAAACATTAGTTACAAATGGCAAAATGGTTAGAAAGATCTGAACTTCTAATTGGACAAGAAGGAATAAAAAAATTGCAAAAATCACATGTATTGATTGTAGGGTTAGGAGGAATTGGCTCTTTTGCGGGAGAATTTATCGCACGAGCTGGTGTTGGAAAAATCACCTTAATTGATGGCGATTGTTTTGATGAAACAAATAAAAACCGTCAATTAACTGCTTTGGATTCGACAATTGGTAAAAATAAAGCAGTTGTTTTGGCGGAAAGAATTAGGGATATAAATCCTGAAATTGACCTTACAATCTTACAGGAATTTGTTGAACCAAATCGGGTTTGGGAAATTTTGAAGGAAGAAAAACCTGATTACGTAATGGATTGTATAGATTCAGTTAGTCCAAAAATTGAGTGGATTGTAGCATGCATCGCCTTAAAAATCAAATTAGTTTCTCATTTAGGTGCAGGAGGAAAAATCGATCCTTCAAAAGTACACGTAGCGAGTTTAGAAAAAACGTACAATTGTAAATTGGCTTTACAAATCAAAAAGAGACTTAAAAGAAAAGATATAACCTTTAAAAAAGTTAAAGCGGTCTTTTCCTCCGAAATTCAAGACAAATCTTCCTTAAAAATGACAGATGGAAGCAACTACAAAAAATCCTTTTATGGTACGATTTCCTACATGCCTGCACTATTTGGATTGCATGGTGCTGCGGAAGTGATTAAGTATTTGTTGAAGAGTGAAGAGTTAATAGTGAAGGGTTAAGAGTTAAGAATAAAGAGTGGAGAATGAAGAGTGAAGAGTGGAGAATGAAGAGTGGAGAGTGGAGAGTGGAGAGTGAAGAATTAATAGTTATAAGTGAAGAATAATAAATTAAGAGTATACGAATATGTTAAAAATAGATATGCACACCCACATCATTCCGAAAAATTTGCCGGATTGGACAAACAAATTTGGATATGGTGATTTTATATTTTTGGAACACAACGACGATAAAACCGCTGACATGATGCAAGGTGGAAAATTCTTTCGTCGTATTGAAGAGAATTGCTGGGATGAAAACCTGAGAATTGCTGATTACGCAAAATTTAACACAACGGTTCAAGTCGTTTGTACGATTCCTGTATTATTTAATTATTGGGCACAAGGAAAAGATGGTTTGGAAAGTTCAATATTTCTGAACGATCACATCTCGGACTTAGTGAGCAGATTTCCAAAAAACTACATTGGTTTGGCAACAATTCCGATGCAAGACACAAAACTTGCTATTCAAGAATTAGAGCGAATCAAAAAAAATGGTCATGTTGGAATTCAAATTGGAAGTAATATCAACAACAAAAACTTAAATGAACCAGAATTTTTTCCAATTTTTGAAGCTTGCGAAAAACTTGATTTAGCAGTATTGATTCATCCTTGGCAAATGATGGGGGAAGAAGATATGCGCAAATATTGGTTGCCTTGGCTCGTGGGAATGCCTGCTGAAACTTCTCGTGCTGCTTGTTCTCTGATTTTTGGTGGAATTTTCGAAAAATTACCAAATTTACGTGTTTGTTTTGCTCATGCTGGCGGTTCATTTTTACCAACAATTGGAAGAATTGAACATGGTTTTAATTGTCGACCAGATTTGGTTGCCATCGACAATCCAATTAATCCGAGAGATTATATCGGGAAGTTTTGGGTAGATAGCGCAACACATGATATTGATTTACTCAAATACATTCTAAAATTACAAGGAAGTAATAAAGTTTGTTTTGGTACTGATTATCCTTTTCCATTGGGGGATTTAGAAATTGGAAAATTCATTGAGGAAAGTGATATTCCAATGATTGATCAAGAAAATATTTTTCACAATGCAACGATTGAATGGCTAAAATTGGATAAATCTAAATTTTGAACCATTAAAAAGTTAAATCTAATCTTGTAAATGTGGTTTATTAAGTAAATCTAAAACCGTTTTAACTGGACTAAAGGTGTCAGACGGGATTTCAACAAAAATTGTATTCCAAAAAGCCATAGAACCATTCCAAAGACCTGGTAGTTCTGAAAAAAAGATAGATTTGCCTTTGTATTTTTTCTCAATTAGAAAATACTTAGAATCATCGCAATATTTATGTAAATCAAATTTATTTCCATCTAAATCCTTTGGACAAGCTACCATCATTACAGGGTTAAAGTGTGTACTTTTCACCAATAATTTTAATTGATCAAAGCTGTTTTCAATTTGGGCTTTTTCAATAATTTGTTTTGTAGCGATACCATTTTCTTCCACCCAAAAAGGACCACCACCAGGTTGACCTTCATTTTTGATCATCCCACAAACACGGAAAGGACGATTTATTAAATCTAAAATTTCATCCTTAGAATAATTATCAATGGTAGCATTTTCTAAAAGCTGAAATTTATTGTTGAGGATTTGCAATTGTTCTGGGCACGGATTGTGTTTCAGTTTAAGTAACTCATTTTTAAATTCTAGTGCAATTCCGCCCAAAAACTTAAATGATTCTTTCGATTTTTCAGAATGATTGTAGTTTTGTACGTTATCAATATTTTTTATAAATACAAAATCACTATCAATTTCATTTAAATTTCCAAGTAAAGCTCCGTGCCCCGATGGACGTGTCAAAACCTCATTGTTTTGGTTAAGAACAACGCTTTCGTCTTTATAAAATGAAATTGCATCTGTTTCCTTGCGTTGATTTGAAAAATGAACATACACTTCCTTTCCAACCAAATTAGTTACATTTTGAATGCTATTTTTAATTTCATTTTCAAATTTTTCGTTGATTGTAAAATGAACATTCACTTTGCTATCCAACAAATTAATTGCTTGTAAAACTTGTTCTTGAAAAGGATTTAATATAAATGGACCATTTTTATGAAATGGAATTAGTCCTTTCGGGAAATTCGAAAAATTTAAGCCTTCTTCCTCTAAAATAAAATTGATGATTTTTTCAATCTCAGGATTTTCATCTAAATTCAGTTCTTTGATCTCTTTTGGTAAAATGCGGTAAAAGGCAAAATCTTGAAAATTATTAAAAAACTTCTCGATTAACTGCACATTATTTTCATCTGGTTGATTTAAAAATTCATGTAAAAACTGAAACATACGAGAGCCCGATCCAGAAGCTGGAATAAAAAACGAAATAGAATTTGAAGCTTTTTCAAAATTTGACACGTATTTTTTTCGTTCAATTTCATTAAATTCAAGGATTCCAAGACCAATTTTACAAGGATTAAGTAATTTTAAATTGGGTTTATTGCCGAAAACGATATTCTTCTGTTGTTGAATTTTATCTTGAAAATTATTTAAGTCGGTCATTTGTTTTAAATTTACAGCATGAATTTGATTGGCGAATATATAAAATACAAATTAAGTAACAAAGGAAAACACGATATTCATTCTCCTTTTGTGTATAATTTTGTAAGCAAATGCCTGAAAGAAGAAATTCGCGTTCAAGATTCGAACATACTTGATAAATATAAAAAGGCGCTTAAAACTAATAAAAGTAAAGTCCTTATTCGCGATTTTGGTGCTGGATCTAAAAAACTGGGACTTGAGCGAAAAATCAGTGCAATTTATGCAAATGTTTCATCAAAAGGTGTTTACGCAAATTTATTATACCAATTAAATAAACATTATCAGTTTGAACGTTGTTTAGAATTTGGTATCAGTTTGGGAGTTGGCACTTTGAATTTAGCCCTAGGGAATGAGAAAAGTGAAATAATTACGGTTGAAGCATGCGAAAACACCTTTAATTTCACGAAAAATGAATTCGAAAAAATGGGAATTAATAATGTTCTATTTCAAAGAAACACCTTTTATGATTTTATTGTGAACTTAAAAAGGGGTGAAACTAAGAAATTTGATCTAATTTTTATTGACGGACATCATGACGGGGAGGCTTTGCTATTTTATTTAAAAGAATTAGAGCCGTTTTCACATCCAGAAACATTGTTTATTTTGGACGATATTCGATGGAGTGATGGAATGTTTAAAGCTTGGAATAAAATAATTAAAGACGAAAAATTTCATTTAACAATGGATTTGTTTCGAATGGGAATAATCTCTAAGAGACCAATGCAAGCAAAAGAACATTTTGTGGTGAAATTGAAAGGGATATTGAAAGGGATGATTTGATGATCGTTATTAGTTAGTAGTTATGAATGATGAAAATTAATAGTTAAAGGTGAAAAGTTGAGAGTGAAGAGTGAAAAGTTAGGAGTTAAATGTAATTAAACGAAGATTGAGTGATTTTTGATGACCTTTCTGATGTCAATAAGTTCAAATGATTGAGCGGAGTCGAAATCAACAACACAAAAAATAAACATAAAGAAATAAAATAGAAAAAAATGAAGATATATACAAAAAAGGGTGATACTGGCACGACCCAATTGATTGGTGGAAAACGCATTCCGAAGCACGACTTAAGAATTGAATCTTATGGAACAGTGGACGAATTAAATTCTTACATTGGTCTTGTTAGAGATCAGGAAATAGATTCAGTTTATAAACTTCAATTAATTGAAATTCAGGATCGTTTATTTACAATTGGTTCGAGTTTAGCAGCTGAACCTAATAATTCGAGTATGAAGCTTCCTGAAATTAAGGAAGTTGATGTCGCCTTTTTAGAAAATTCAATGGATGAAATGGATAAGATTTTGCCTGAAATGAAATTTTTTGTATTACCGGGTGGACATACCACGGTGTCATTCTGTCACATCGCACGTTGTGTCTGCAGAAGAGCTGAGAGAAATGTAACTCATTTGAAAGAACATGAAGAAGTTAATGATTTGGTATTGAAATACTTGAACAGATTGAGTGATTATTTATTTGTTCTTTCTCGAAAATTTACGCAAGATTTGAAAGCAGAGGAACAAGCTTGGAAACCGAGAATGGATTGATTGTTTTTGGGTAGTTAGATTGTTTTGGAATTTTATTTAAGTCTTAATATCCTAATTCCGATAGCTATCGGAACTGACTATCCTAAGGTCTCTAACAAAACTACTTATCAACTTTTTTAAAAAAAAGTGCTTTAAAAATTTGGAACTTAACAATTTAAAATTACTTTTGCGGAAAATTAACCATAAAACAGAGGAGAAATGTACTGGACTTTAGAATTAGCATCATATTTGGAAGACGCGCCTTGGCCAGCGACCAAAGATGAATTAATAGATTTCGCTATTAGAAATGGCTCTCCTTTAGAAGTTGTAGAAAATCTTCAAGATTTAGAGGATGAGGGCGATATCTATGAGAGTATTGAAGAAATTTGGGCGGATTACCCATCCAAAGATGATTTCTTATTTAATGAAGATGAATATTAAATCTTAGAATTTTATTAAAACCGCTTAATTGGCGGTTTTTTTTATGATTTATTTTCTACTTTAGAAAAAAGAAGATTATTTACAAATTGCTAAAATAATGGTAAATTACAACTTATTGTGTATTTATTTTTTAGATTTATTTTTATTCCTACTTTGTCAACATTGAAAATTTAAAAAAAGACGAAGACTTGCAATTGACGGATATCTTTTGCTTATCTTCGTCCTGACAATCATAGTTACAAATTTAATAAAAATTCCGCTTAGTAATTAGACGGATAAAAAAAATGATTCTTACAATC
>JBIKSI010000017.1:0-34226 GCA_044348665.1 Crocinitomicaceae bacterium | reverse complement strand
TGAAACTTTTTAAAATTCTTGTTTGGCCCGGTGTAATTGGAACAATTTTAGGGGTAGTTACTGTTTCATTTATTAGCAAAGAGTATTTTGTAATTATCAAACCACTTGTAGCCATTTACACATTGACTTTAGGAGTAATTATTATTTACAGAGCTATTAGAAAACCCAAAAAACGAAAAAAAATAACAAAGATTGTTCCAGTTGCATTTTCAGGTGGATTTTTAGACTCTGTTGGTGGAGGAGGTTGGGGACCAATTGTAACTAGTTCATTATTAGCTGGAGGTCGTCATTTACGCTATGCAGTAGGATCTGCACACATGGCAAAGTTTTTTGTGGCGGTTGTCAGCACGGTAGCATTTTTTTTCACCATTGGTTTAAGTCATTGGCAAATAATTTTCGGATTGGTCCTTGGAGGAATGATTGCAGCACCAATATCAATTTACTTTTCCAATAAAATCCCAATAAAAAAGGGCTTAATTTTCGTTGGGATTTTAATCATTATCATCAGTTTTAGAACATTAATTAAAAGTTTATTATGAAAGAGTCAGGTTTGAAAAACAGAAAAAAACACCTTATTTTCAAACAGATGACCACCGGAGGTAGCAGCGAAGCTAATTCCATTTGACAAAAAAATAAAATAAAAATTATGAAAAAAGTACTTTTAAGTGACTCAGGTCCAGAAACTTCAGCAGCAATCTATAGCTTTTGGAGATGGAATGAAATCGAAAATTTGAATGTAGAAAAAGTGAGCGAAATACTTTCTTATACAATTAGTTTAGGCATAAATGCATTCGACATTTCTCCTCTTTATGGAAACGGAAATATTGAAAAACTTGTTGGAGAAGCTATTAAAAATCTAGGAATAGAGCGAGATAAAATCGTATTGTTTTCGAAAATTGGAAATAAAACCATTAATGAGGATGGATATTTTCAATACCGAGAATTGAATGATAAAAGTATTCAAAAACAAGTAGAAACTTCTTTAAGTAATTTACAAACAAATTATTTAGATGTCTTATTAATTGATGGATTTGACCCTTTAATGAATGTAGAACAAGTTGCGTCTTCATTAACGGCATTGCAAATAAGAGGTAAAATTAAACACATTGGTGTTTCAGAATTTAATGTTCAACAACATAAATTACTGGCTTCACGCCTTTCTAATGAACTGGTTACCAATCATTTTGAATTGAATTTGTTACAAACTGAAGCACTAAAAGATGGAAGAATTGATTTTATCAAAGAAAATTACAGCAAACCGATGGCATTTGGTCCTCTTGCAGATGGAAGAATCTTAACAGGACAAGACGAAAAGGCTGTTCGAGTAAGAAATGTTTTGGAAATATTAAGTAAAAAATATGATTCAAACATCGAACAATTAGCCGTAGCTTGGATTTATAAATTAGGAGCATTACCAATTATTGGAAGTCTTTCAAAAAACAGAATTTTAAATGCTGCAACAGCTGGAAATACAGAATTAAGTTATGAAGATTGGCATTTAATTTATACGGCCATTAAATAAAGTGTATCATGATAAATGAAAAAGATTTTAATCAATTGACTCTTCCTCAAATTTTGAGTGATATAGCAACTAAATTTCCTAATAAAGCTGCTTTTTCAACGAGTTTAAGTTGGGAAGATCAAGTGATTACGCATCATATTTTTACGTTGGATTTACCAATTAAAGTGTTTACTTTAGATACAGGACGTTTGTTTCCAGAGACTTACAGCGTATTGAATAGAACAATTGAACGCTACAAGAAACAAATTGATGTTTATTTCCCAAATTACACAAAAGTAGAAAAGTTAGTAACTGAGAAAGGTCCTCTTAGCTTCTATGAATCACTGGAAAACAGAAAAGAATGTTGTTTCGTAAGGAAAGTCGAACCACTTAACAGAGCTTTAGAGGGAGCTGAATGTTGGATTACGGGTTTGCGAGCAGAACATTCTGAAAATCGAAGTGATATGCCCATGATTGAAAAGGACGAAAGTCGCAATTTGACGAAAATTCATCCTTTAACAAAATGGACTTTGGAGAAAGTGAAAGCTGAGATTAAAAAGTACAATATTCCGTACAATAGTTTGCACGATAAAGGTTTTGTAAGCATCGGTTGCCAACCTTGTACAAGAGCAATTCAAGAAGGCGAAGATTTTCGTGCCGGAAGATGGTGGTGGGAAGATAATTCCAAAAAAGAATGTGGATTGCACGTTAAATAGTTAGTAATTATTAGTTAGTGATTAGTAGCTTTAAATTGGTTGATTTCGACTCCGCTCAATCATCAATTTAAATTAAATATTGAATAAAAGAATAAAAAGCAATAAAACTGAATTAAAAATTCTTTGGATAAGGAGGCGAATGATAAATTTATTTTTGAGTTTACACCAAGTAAATGATAAAATGAATTTTGAAATTCAACGATGTTAGGCAAAGTTATTTTTTATTCTAAAAATAAAAATATATGGATTATTTAGATCAATTAGAAGCAGAGGCGATATATATATTGAGAGAAGTCGCTGGTCAATTCGACCGACCCGCACTACTTTTTAGTGGAGGAAAAGATAGTATTTGCCTCGTGCATTTAGCTTTAAAAGCTTTTCGTCCCGGGAAATTTCCTTTCCCTTTAGTTCACGTAGATACAGGACACAATTTCCAAGAAGCATTAGATTACCGCGATAATCTGGCGAAGGAATTGGACGAAAAATTGATTGTTCGTTACGTGGAAGATACAATTAAAGCCAAAAATTTAGTTGACGGTAAAGGAAAATTTCCAAGCAGAAATGGACTTCAAACCTATACTTTACTTGATGTGATTGAAGAATTTGAGTTTGACGCATGCATTGGTGGAGCAAGACGTGACGAGGAAAAAGCACGTGCAAAAGAACGAATTTTCTCAGTTAGAGATGAATTTGGTCAATGGGATCCAAAAAAACAACGTCCAGAAATTTGGAATATTTATAATGGTAAAATTGACAAAGGTGAAAACGTGCGTGTATTCCCCATTTCAAACTGGACAGAGTTGGATGTGTGGAATTACATCAAAAGAGAAAATATTCAATTACCATCCATTTATTTTACGCACGAAAGAGAATGTATTCTAACTGAACACGGTCAATTAATGAATACAAACAAATTCGTTGAAGTGGATGAAAATGACGTGATAGTAACAAAAAATGTGCGTTACAGAACGGTTGGAGATATGACGTGTACATCAGCAGTTGAAAGTGAAGCACACATGGTAGATGATATTATCGCTGAAATTAAAGAAACAAAAATCTCTGAACGAGGTGCAACTCGTATGGACGATCGCGTTTCCGAAGCAGCAATGGAAGATAGAAAAAAAGGAGGATACTTTTGAATGAAGAGTGAAGAATGTAAAATGAAGAATGGAGAATTTCTTGTTGGAGCTATTCCAGCTATTCGCTTTAGTCCTGCTAGTTTATCAACTGCACAGGAGCTACCGCTACTATCTGGGCTATGGATTTCTTTCAAAAAAAAATCTAATTTCATTACAATCTCAACTCTTAACTTTTAATTCTTAACTCTTAACTTTTAACTCTCAATTAATAAAAAAATGGAATTATTAAGATTTTTTACAGCAGGAAATGTTGACGATGGAAAAAGCACTTTAATCGGAAGATTATTGTTCGATAGCAATTCAATCTCAACGGATATTATTGAAACTTTAACCAGACAAAGCAAGGCAACTGGAAATGATGCAGACATTGATTTAGCTTTGTTAACTGATGGTTTACGGGCAGAACGTGAACAAGGAATCACAATTGATGTGGCCTACAAGTATTTCACGACAGATAAAAGAAAGTACATCATTGCTGATACGCCTGGCCATGCGCAATATACGCGAAACATGTTTACTGGAGCTTCAAATACAGATTTAGCAATCATTTTGGTGGATGCAAGAAATGGAATTACAGACCAAACCAAACGCCATTCAATTATTTCGTCGATTTTGGGAATTCCACAAATTTTGATTTGTATTAATAAAATGGATTTGGTAAATTATGACGAAAAAGTCTACAATCAAATTCAAGAAGATTATTTAAAGTTTTCAAAAGAATTGAATTTGAAAAGCGTCTCTTTTTTGCCAACAAGTGCATTAACAGGCGAAAATGTGGTGAATAAATCAGAAAATTTAAGTTGGTATGAAGGTCCAACATTATTTGAATTTTTAGAACAAGTCGAAATTCCGCACGAAGAAGAAAATCAAGATGCTCGTTTTCAGGTGCAATACGTGATTCGTCCGCAAACTACTGAATTACATGATTATAGAGGTTATGCAGGAAGTATTTTAAGTGGAACTTTCAAAAAAGGGCAAACGATTCAAGTTTTCCCTTTGGAAACAACTACTACCATTTCAAAAATTGAAAAAAATGGAGCGGAAGTTGATCATGCATCTGCGGGTGAACCAATTATTATTCATTTGGAGCACGATTTAGATGTGAGTCGAGGCAGCACGATTATTCCAGTAAATCAGCAAATCGAAAATGAAAAAAGCATTCAAGCTACAATTTGCTGGATGGATAACAAAGCTTTTCAAGCTGGTCAAAAATTAATTTTACAACAAAATAGTTTCAGATCTAAAGCTGTTATTAAGGAAATTGAAAGTAAAATTGATATTCATAATTTCAATGAAAATGAAGCCGACGGCACAATCAGCTTAAATGAATTTTGTAAAGTGCAAATAAAAACCGCAGAATTTCTTACTTTTGATCCCTATAAACAAAATCGCAAAACAGGTGCATTTATTTTAATTAATGAAAACACAAACAATACTGTGGCTGCGGGTGTTATTTTGGAAGCATGAAACAAGAAGACTATATAAAACAACTTTATTTCTCGCATACAAAAAAAAATAATTTACCAAATTCTTTTCTTGTTGAAGGCTTTATTTCAACGCTTCTTGCGATTCTTTTTCCGTCGTATAATAATAAAACTTTTGTAACGTTAAAGCAATTTGAAGAGGAAGTAGATAAATCAAAAAGACAATTAGAGCATTTGCTATTACATTTACAAAATGAGCTAACGATTCCGATTGAAGAATTAATTGACACATTTTATGCTAAACTTCAATTAGTTCATCAGACCTTGTTATTAGATGCAAAATCAATTGAAGAAGGAGATCCTGCAGCAAAAAGCACGGAAGAAGTAATTCGCACCTATCCGGGTTTCTTAGCAATTACAAGTTATAGGATTGCACATTTGCTCTATAATTTAAATGTTCCTTTTATTCCTCGAATGGTGACTGAATTGGCACACGGTAAAACAGGGATTGACATACATCCAGCTGCAAAAATTGGTGAAAATTTCTTCATTGATCACGGCACAGGAATCGTCATCGGTGAAACAACTGTGATAGGAAACAATGTCAAAATTTATCAGGGTGTCACTTTAGGTGCAATGAGTGTTAAAAAAGAAATGGCCGAAATAAAAAGACATCCAACCATTGAAGACAATGTGGTGATTTACGCCGGAGCAACCATTTTAGGGGGCGACACAATAATTGGAGCAAAATCAACAATTGGAGGTAATGTTTGGTTGACTGAAAGTGTCGAAGAAAATTCATTGGTATATCATAAAACAGAAACAATAATCAAGAAAATATCAAAAAATGGCTAGTTTGTTAGATTTTATAGGGAATACACCTTTGGTAGAATTGAAAAATATCAACCCAAATCCTGCTGTTAAATTGTATGCAAAACTTGAAGGTCACAATCCCGGTGGAAGTGTCAAAGACAGAGCTGCATTTGGGATGATAAAGGGTGGAATAGATAAAGGATTTATCAAAGCCGACTCTAAATTGATTGAGGCAACTAGCGGAAATACAGGGATTGCATTAGCAATGATTGCTCGTTTGTATAACGTTTATATCGAATTAGTAATGCCAGAAAACTCCACCCAAGAGCGGATTGATACCATGAGAGCCTTTGGTGCGAAAGTTATTCTTACACCTGAGGCAGGCGGTATGGAAGCAGCCATTGATTATGCAAAAAATAAGGTAGAAACTGAAGGATACATAATGCTCAATCAGTTTGGAAACGAGGACAATCCAGGAATGCATTACAAAACCACTGGACCCGAAATTTTCAGAGATACACAAGGAAAAGTTACCCATTTTGTTTCCGCAATGGGAACCACAGGAACAATTATGGGAGTTTCCAAATACTTAAAAGAACAAAATTCAGGCATTCAAATTGTTGGAGCTCAGCCCACAGATGGATCCAAAATACCAGGGATTCGAAAATGGCCTGAAGCATATTTACCAACAATTTTTGATCGTAAACGCGTGGACCAAATCATAGAAGTTTCGGAAGCAGAAGCAAAAGAAACAACACGCAGATTGGCTCGAGAAGAAGGTGTTTTTGGAGGCATGAGTTCTGGAGGTTCGGTTGCTGCTGCTTTAAGACTAATTCCAAATCTAAGTTCTGGTGTAATCGTTTGCATCATCTGTGACCGCGGTGATAAGTACTTGTCGACGGATTTATTTAGAGAGTGACCTTTTTAAATGATTTTTTAAATTGACTTATTTTGCTGATAGGAGAAAGAGCAAAACATGAAATCAGTTTGTTACTCTAAAATCTGGTATTTTAATTTCGCATCTTTACGTGTACATGCGTTAAAATGCCACCATTCCGTGCTAATATTAGTAAATGCTTGGTGCTTCATTACTTTTCTCAATAACTTTCGATTTTCAACTTGAGCTTTCGTCAATTGACCGCTTTGCAAAAATTGAGCTTCCAAACTTGGATAGGCAATTTTGCGAATATCATCGTATCCAGCGCCCATATCCAAAGCTTTTCCATCCAATGTTGCTAAGGTCAAATCTATAGCCGCTCCATAATTGTGAATACTTCCATTGGCAGGATTAGACACAAATTTAGTTCGTTCTTTCACTGGAATGGTATCCAAAGCTTTCCACATTGCCTTTTGAACAGACAAAGGACGAACTCCATCGTATACCAAAAGAGTTAAATCTGGACGCAATGATTTTAAATATTTTTGCACCTTGACCAAACGCAAAGCAACATCCTTTTGCAAATAAACTCGATCGATTTCAAAATACAATTGTTGTTTCATAAAATTGTCTGTACCAGCATATTTTAAATCAATTAAAATTGTGGAATCCAAACTTTGAATATCGGTTAATTTTTCAATTCCAGGATAAATCTTTTTTTGTGTTTTTAACGTATCACTTGGCGATTGTTTTTTGAGATTATTTTGCTTTTCAGATAATTCAACTTTATTTTCAAATGAAAAAGAGCAAGAAAGTGTTATCAAAATAACAAAAAGTAAAAAAATGTGTTTAATATTTTTCAAATCCAAGTAATATTTAATCTAATGTTTAACTTTGCAAAAATAAAAAAATTATGCCAAAGATTTCACAAAAAGCGATTGACATGCCAGCTTCTCCAATTAGAAAGTTGGTACCTTACTCCGAAACAGCAAAAAAAGCTGGAAAAATTGTTTATCACTTAAATATCGGTCAACCGGATATTGAAACTCCAAAAGTTGCCTTAGATGCCATCAAAAATATGGATAGAAAAGTGATTGAGTATAGTCATTCTGCTGGTTTTGAGTCTTATAGAAATAAATTAGCTGATTTTTACCAAAAAGGAGGATTGCCAGTAAATTCAGAAGATATTTTGATTACAACAGGAGGATCAGAAGCACTAATTTTTGGTTTTATGACTTGCTGTAACCCAGGTGATGAGGTAATTATTCCTGAGCCATTTTATGCAAATTACAATGGTTTTGCTGTAACTGCTGGTT
Source organism: Crocinitomicaceae bacterium (assembly GCA_044348665.1). Lineage (GTDB taxonomy): Bacteria > Bacteroidota > Bacteroidia > Flavobacteriales_D > Crocinitomicaceae > M2408. The sequence continues at coordinate 26,440 of JBIKSI010000017.1, read as the reverse complement.
TGACGGTAGTGCCAGTTGCATCTTCCATTGAATCTGGTTTTGCCTTGCCTCCGGTAGAGGAATTTGAGAAAAAAATTACTTCAAAAACAAAAGCAATTGTTATTTGTAACCCAGGAAATCCTACAGGATACCTATATTCTCAAGAAGAATTGGAAAAATTGCGAGATATTGTTCAAAAACACGATTTGTATTTATTTGCAGATGAAGTTTACCGTGAATTCTGTTACGATGGTGCAAAACCATTCTCCGTATTAAATTTAGCTGGAATTGAACAGAATGTTATCATGATTGATTCTGTATCAAAACGTTATTCCATGTGTGGAGCGCGAATTGGAGCCTTGGTTACTAAAAATAAAGATGTAATGGCTGCTGCCTTGAAATTCGGACAAGCCCGTTTATCTCCGCCAACAATTGATCAAATTGCCTCAGAAGCTGCATTGGATACTCCACAATCTTATTTTGATGATGTTGTTGCAGAATATGTGGAACGAAGAAACATCATGGTGGATGGATTAAACAGTATTCCAGGTGTTTTTTGTCCAAAACCAAGCGGAGCTTTTTATTGCGTTGCGAAATTCCCTGTAGATGATGCTGAGAAATTCTGCCAATGGATGCTAGAAGATTTTTCTTTTGAAGGTCAAACCGTAATGATGGCGCCTGCAAATGGATTTTATTCAACACCTGGTGCTGGAAAAGATGAAGCGAGAATTGCTTACGTGTTAAACCAAGAATCCTTGAAAAATGCAGTAATTTGTTTGAGAGAGGCTTTGAAGGTTTATCCTGGAAGAATCTAATTTTATATGTTTTTGATGAAGGGAAGTTGTTAATTTATTGCGACTTCCCTTTTTTTATTTTAAAAAATATGGTTTGTGTTAAAAGTTAGATTCTTAGATTAATCTAACTTATTTTATTGCATATTTCATTTTTTTGTATCTTTGCAGTAATTATGAATACTTTAGAATCATTTTTTAAGTCAATAGATCCAATTTATGCAGCTTTAATCGCTACGACTTTTACATGGTTAGTGACTGCTGCTGGTGCATCTTTAGTTTTCTTTTTTAAATCCATGAATCGCGCGTTTTTTGATGGAATGCTTGGATTTACAGGTGGTGTAATGGTTGCAGCTAGTTTTTGGTCCTTACTCAATCCAGCGATTGAAATGTCTGAAAAATTATATCCTTCAATGCCTTGGATGCCAGCCGCAGTTGGTTTTTTACTCGGAGCATTATTTTTGTTTGTTTTAGATAAAAAGTTACCTCATTTACATATCAATTTTGCTGAACACGAGAGTGAAGGTGTAAAAACTCAGTTACATAAGTCTACTTTATTGGTTTTAGCGATTACCTTACACAATATCCCTGAAGGATTGGCTGTTGGAGTCTTATTTGGCGCTGCTTCTCTTGGAATTGATGGCGCAACTTATTCTGGGGCAATTGCCTTGGCAATAGGAATTGGAATTCAAAATTTCCCTGAAGGATTCGCGGTTGCAATGCCATTAAAAAGAGCTGGGGTAAGTGCTTGGAAAAGTTTTCATTATGGACAATTGTCAGCAATAGTTGAACCTGTAGCAGGTGTTTTGGGTGCTATGGCGGTTATTTACGTTCAACCTATTTTACCATTTGCACTTGCTTTTGCTGCGGGAGCAATGATTTATGTAGTTATCGAAGAAGTTGTGCCAGAAACACAGCGTGATAAGTACACAGATATCGCCGTTCTTGGATTTATTGGCGGATTCTTAGTCATGATGATTTTGGATGTCGCTTTGGGGTAGAGATTGAAAAATTACAGATTAGCAGATTACAGATTTAATTCTGCATTTTTCACTCTTAAACTTCAACTCCAAATTCTTGCAAATCAAATCCGCATCAATTTCCAAGCTCCATGAACAGGTCGAGAAGTAAATTCCTTACGTTTATTACTTTCAATCTGATTCCAAATTTGATCTACACTTGATAACAAAGCTTCTTTTTCTTCTTGCATCGCTTCAACGATAATTTTTGGGTCAGAAAAATATTGTTTTACAAAGTTTGTATCAAAGTCGCCTGAGCGAAAAGCTTCGTGTTTCATTACAAATTTACCAAAATCCAAAGTCGTTTTTAAACCCGAAATTTGATAATCATCAATCGCCTTAATCGTATTTTCAATGGCAATTTCTCTTGTTTCGCCCCAAACACATAATTTAGCAATCATCGGATCGTAATAAATTGGAATTTCCATTCCTTCTTCAAAGGCATCATCTACACGCACATGTTCTCCTTGCGGGATTCTATAACGACGTAAATTTCCAATGTCTGGTGTGAATCCATTTAAGGCGTCTTCAGCGTAAACACGAACTTCGATTGCGTGACCATTGATTTTTAATTCATCTTGTAATTTCGGTAATTTTTCACCTCTAGCAACACGAATTTGCCATTCCACTAAGTCTAAACCAGTAATTTCTTCCGTAACGGGATGCTCCACTTGCAAACGAGTGTTCATTTCCAAGAAATAAAAATTCAAATCTGCATCAATCAAAAATTCCACTGTTCCAGCTCCAACATAATCACAAGCTTTACAAACAGCCACAGCTGCTTCGCCCATTTTTTTTCTAATTTCTTCAGTAAGCACAGCACTTGGAGCTTCTTCAATTACTTTTTGGTGCCTTCTTTGAACAGAACATTCTCTTTCAAAAAGATAAACGTAATTGCCTAATGTATCTGCAAAAACTTGAATTTCAATATGACGTGGCTTTGTAACAAATTTTTCAATAAAAACTGCATCGTCACCGAAAGAAGAACGAGCCTCACTTTGTGCCATTTTCATTTGTTCAGGCAATTCTTCCAAGTTTTCAACTAAACGCATTCCTTTTCCGCCACCACCAGCTGAAGCTTTGATTAAGACTGGAAATCCTACCATTTTTGCAATTTCCAAGGCTTCATTTACATCTGTAATTGCACGATCAATTCCAGGAACCAATGGCACATCGTATTCTTTTACGGCTTGCTTTGCAGAAAGCTTATCGCCCATAATATTCATTGCTTCGGGAGAAGGGCCAATAAATGTAATTCCCGCTTCCTTTACTTTTTGAGCAAAAGTTGCATTCTCAGACAAAAATCCGTAACCTGGATGAATTCCGTCAACACCCAATTCTTTACAATAACGCAAAATTTCATCTTGTCGCAAATAACTTTCTGAAGATGGCGATTTACCTAAATAAACTGCCTCATCTGCTTCTAGAACATGTGGCGCATTAGCATCTGCATCCGAATAAACAGCAACACTTTTAATGTTCATTTTTTTTAGCGTACGAATAACTCTTCTTGCTATTTCTCCTCTATTTGCGATTAAGACTTTTTTCATGGTATTGAATTAGGCTTCAAAAGTAATAAAAAAATGAGTTTTGAATTGATTATTGTGTAATAATATCAATAAAAAATAAAATAAATGAATGTATGATTGTCCCAATTAAATCAATGTAAAATCAAGTTTATTGATTATTTTAGTAAGATGATTTTCTTGACTATAAAATGGATTTTACTAAATGCAATTTAGAAAAAACTTATAGAAACTAATTTCTTTATCTTGAATCAAGGTGAGATTTCAGAGAAAAAAGTTCTAAAAACACTTCACTAATATACTCCTTTCCCGTTCAGGTATTCAACTACAGCTTGTTCATTATCGAAAAGAACTTCTCGAGCTTTACTCCCTTGGAATGGACCAATGATTCCGTAACCTTCGAGTTGATCAATGATTCTGCCTGCACGGTTATAACCTAATTTTAATTTTCGCTGCAATAAACTTGCTGAACCTTGTTGGTGGATTACGACGATTTTGGCTGCCTCAACAAACATGGAATCAATGTCATCTAAATCGACATCATTGCCTTCTGTTGCTCCTTCTCCCACATATTCTGGTAATTGAAGTGCCTCAGGATAAGCTCGCTGATCTCCAATAAAAGCACAAATTGCATCTACTTCAGGCGTGTCGACAAATCCACACTGAAGGCGAATAATATCTGATCCAGTTGAAATTAGCATATCTCCACGACCAATTAATTGATTTGCTCCAGATGTATCCAAAATGGTTCGAGAATCGACAACCGACTGCACTCTAAATGCAATTCTAGCTGGGAAATTCGCTTTAATCATACCTGTAATTACATTTACAGAAGGCCTTTGTGTTGCAACAATCAAGTGAATTCCAATGGCACGCGCTAATTGTGCAATACGAGCAATTGGTTTTTCAATTTCTTTTCCTGCGGTCATAATTAAATCCGCAAACTCATCAATTAATACGACAATGTATGGAAGGTAACGATGTCCTTTTTCAGGATTCAATCGGCGTGAAATAAATTTCGCATTGTATTCAATAATCGTTCTAACTTGCGCATCCTTCAATAATTCATAACGAGCATCCATCTCGATACACAAGGAATTTAATGTGTTTACAACTTTGGTTACATCTGTTATAATTGCGTCTCCTTCACCAGGAAGTTTAGCAAGGAAATGGCGTTCAATTCGGTTGTAAAGTGTTAATTCCACCTTTTTAGGGTCAATTAAAACAAATTTTACTTGCGCTGGATGTTTTTTGTAAAGAATTGAAATTAAAATTGCATTCAAACCAACCGATTTCCCTTGTCCAGTTGAACCTGCAACCAAAAGGTGAGGCATTTTTGTCAAGTCAAAGGTATAAGTCTCATTGGTGATTGTTTTTCCTAGAACCACTGGCAATTCGAAGTCAGAATTTTGGAATTTCTCAGAAGCAATCAAGGAACGCATAGAAACCATTTCAGGTTTGCTATTTGGAACTTCGATACCAATTGTTCCTTTCCCCGGAATTGGCGCAATAATTCTAATTCCTAATGCAGAAAGACTTAAAGCAATATCATCTTCCAAGTTCTTAATTTTTGAAATTTTCACTCCTGGGGCAGGAACAATTTCATATAAAGTAACCGTTGGACCAACCGTAGCTTTAATCTTGGAAATTTCTATTTTGAAATTCGTTAAAGTTTCAACAATTCGATTTTTGTGTCCTTCTAATTCCGATTTATCAATATTTATTTGACTCGTTCCCCAATCGCGCAATAAATCAATTGAAGGCAAGACATAAGAAGATAAATCTAATTTTGGATCGTATTCACCGTATTCTTGACGCAATTTATCCGTTTCATCGTCGGAAAGAATTTTGTCCTCCACAGGTTTGTTTATTTCTAATTCATTTGAAATCAAAGGTTCCGTAAATTCGTCTAAGGATTCTGGAATTTCTATTTCGAAATCATCGTCCGGATTGTATTTTTCTTTCGCACTTGGCGCAGGTTTGTGAATTACTACAAAATCGCTGTCTGCCAAATCATCTTCTTCTTCATCTTCGTCAAAATTTACAGTTTCAGAAATGTATTCATCTTCGATATCCTCGTCGCGAATGGTATTCACAGCATGAATATCGGCGTACATTAATTTATTTTCACCATCATCAAATTCTTCCTCATCGTTCAATTTTGTTGCGCCACCTGAAACATATTTATTCCATAAAGCCTTGAAATCTGGGTTAAAAAGAGCAATTAAAAGTATGTACAAAAGAACAGCAATTGCCAAAAACGCTCCAAATTTCCCGAAAGTAAAACTTAACCACTGATTGATGTGAAATCCAAATGTTCCACCAGCGTAGTTTATGATGTTTGCAAAAAAACCAAAAAAGAGCGAAAACCAAACAATTCCTACAAGTGTTACAGCGATAGTTTTTCGAAGGGGAAGAATATCAATATCTAAGAGGAATTTGAATCCTATAATGAAAAGCAAAAATGAAAATCCGAAGGAAGAAAAACCAAACCAACGATAAATAAAAAGGTGAGAAACCCATGCTCCGAGTTTACCAAACCAATTGGAAACTGGTTCTACATTCGACTCAAAAAGAAACTGAAACAAACCTTTTTCTATGACACGATCTTGATCTTGTTTCCATGTGAAAAAATAGGAAAGACAAGCAAAAAAGAAAAAGAATGAGAGCAAAACTAAAATAGAACCAATGATTCTTTTCGTCTTTTTTTTATCAATTTTTTCTGAAAGTGAGCTAATTGGGTTCTTAAATTTAACTTTAGAGGCAGGAGCACTTTTTTTCGCACTAGATTTGGCAGAATTTTTCACATTTTCCGCTTTACTTTCCTCCAATAAATCTTCTTTTGACCTGTATGTATTTTCTTTCGACATTCTATATATTCACAATTGATACAACTTACGAAAATACAAAGATTTAGTAGTGATAAAATAAGAAATTAAAGTAAGTTTAAACAATCAAATGTTAGTCAATTATTTCTGAGGATTATTATCCATTACGGCATTCAAAAATACATCGAAACTCACTTTTTTATAGTCTTTTGGAATACCGAAAATATCCCGATTAACTTTTTCCGCTTTAAATTCTATCAGTTTGTAGTGATAAACACCTTCTTCTGTAAATAAGTAATAATCAACAGGTAAGCCTGAAATTCCTTTTAAGGCATCCAAGTATTTTGGACTGTATTCAGGATAATAATACATGGCCGTTTTCGGTGAATTGAGAGAATTTGCAAAACTAACTATTGTCTTTTTTGCTTTTTTACCAAGAATTTTTTTCTTTTTACGTTTGTTCTCAAATGAATATTTCGAGGCAATGGTATCATTTTCAACCAAATGCTGAATTGCAAATTTTTGATTGTTCAGTTCTAACAAAATGTAGTACTTATTCAAAGTCAAATGTTTTATCATGACTTGTGAACCAAGTTGATTTGATTCGCTCTCTACTCGAACAAGTGTGTCATTTGTGTAAATAGTTACAAATTTACTTTGATGCGGTTTTGAATCTACCGAATCAGATAATTGCACTTGATAGACCATTTTCCCTTCAAAAGGAAGATATTCTTGTGAAAATCCGATAAAAAAAATAGCAAATAGCAGAACAATAAAGAGAAAATTTTTCATTTAAAGGATTCAAAAAGTTCATTAATTCGTTTGTCGTATTCTTGGTGGGGAATAACTTTCCCTGGCCTATTTAAATTAACGATAGAATCTGAAATAGTTACATTTTCAAACTTTTTAGATTTGAATTCCATTCTTATTCCATATTGAATAATGCTATATTTTAGCAATACACCTGGGATTTCATTAAAACCATTAAACCAATTGGAGTTTTGGGTTTTGATGTTTTCTGTAAACCATATTTCGATTTTTTTTGAAGGAAATTTTGGATCAATGGCAATGGCTTTTTGAATATCAAAACCAAGTAAAGTATCTTTTTCTTTAGTAATTGTAATTTTATAGTTGGGGTGTTTTTTAATTACTTTACTGATATCATTTTGATCTAAATATGAAGTAAAAATTTCTCCATAATTGTAATAGGCTGTTATTTTTTTGTTTTTAGAATCAACAACGAGGGTATTTTCCATGTTTGCCTTCTTAATTTTCAACTCCATCGCATCATTTTTGAAAGAGGTCTTAAGTTCTTTTGGCAAAACGTGATATAAGAAAAAATTATCTTTTATTTCAGGATAATCTATTTCGTAGGTAATTATTCCTTCAGACACTTCTTTTTTTTCTTCTGCGCAGGAAAATAAGAATACAAAAAGAACCAGTAAATAAGCAGTGTTTATTAATTTCATTCGAATTTATTTCGATTGTAAAGATAAAGAAAGTAAATGAAAAACAAAAGTAAATCTTATTAAATAAAAAAAGCCGAACAAAATTTGCTCGACTTCCTAAAAAGTTTATCAAGAATTAGAAAACTTCGTTTGCAGCGAAATGAAATTTACCTTCAATTTCAGCATTTTCATCAGAATCAGATCCGTGAACTGCGTTTCTTCCTTTATTTTCTGCGTAAGCTTTACGAATTGTACCTTCAGCTGCTTCAGCAGGATCAGTAGCACCAATTAATGTTCTGAAATCAGCAACTGCATTTTCTTTCTCTAAGATTGCAGCAACGATTGGTCCAGAAGTCATATACTCAACTAATTCACCATAGAATGGTCTTTCAGCGTGAACTTCGTAAAATTTTTGCGCTTGTTCTGTAGTTAGTTGCGTGTATTTCATCGCTTTAATTTGAAAACCAGCATTGATAATCATATCAATAATTTTCCCCATGTGCCCGTTTTCAATTGCGTCGGGCTTCAACATTGTAAATGTTCTGTTAGTTGCCATTTTTTTATTTTAAAATCGAGTGCAAAGATACACTTTTAATTGTGAAATTTGAGTTATCAGTGATAAATTATTGAATTATGAATTGTTGAATTATGAATTTTAAATGATAAATGTTGTTTAATGAATAATAAATGGCTATTAACATAGGCAGTTTTTATTTAGAATTTGTAAAGTTGATTTCGACTAACATCGGCAAGCTCTCTTTATCTTGAAAGGCGCAATAAACAAAAGTCCATGCCAAAAGCTAGTCAATATTTTTTTTCAGTGAAAGAAATGGATTTGAGTAGTTATAAATCTAGTTATTTTTATTTTCGCTTAAAAATTGCAATAAATACATTAATAAGAAAAAATAATTGAACTAAGATTCCAAACAAAAAAATAATGGCTAAAACATAGTTAAAATCAAAGGCAGAATAGGTTTTTGAGTCAAATTCTCCATAAACACTGTAATTTTCATAAATTCTTTCAGCGTTATTGCTAGATGAAAAATGTATTATAAATGCACCTAATATTATTACAATCGTAGTTGTAGAAAAATGTAACAAATTCAGACGCTGATTTAATGGTTTATTTATAAATCTAAATAGCCAATTTATTACCACAAAAAATAAAAAGATAAGAGCTAAAGTAGTAAACAGAAAATTATTTGACATTACATAATAGGTGTCGTGGTCAACAATATTTAAAGAATCTTTTGAAAAAAATGCAGCACTAAAAAATAGGATGGAAAAAAGAGCATACAAAATTTCAAATTTTACATTTTTCATTCTTTTTCAAGCATTAATTTTGTTAAATATTATTCGCAGACGGTTTGCGGCTAGGCGATTACAGCCACTCGATTCTGTTTATTAAAAACTACTGTTTTTTCTTTTAAGTACCAAAACTTTCCATTAAAATGTTCTGGCGGTGGCGCTAAAGGCAATGTTATGGGCTGTTAATTTATTTAAAATTAAAGTATTTGTAATCCTTTTTCCAGACTTGTAGTTCAAGCAATGTGTCATTAACTGTATCATAAAACATTATTTTTCTTGTTTTAGTATATACATAAAAATTAAAGTGCGTAGCATAGGCATCATCATTGTCTTCCCAAACTTTAATCCAATAATAATTATTTATAGCATTAGGATAAGAATAAATCACAACACTTAAATTTCTATCACCTTTCGTTTGTTTTACGAGATATTCGTTTTCTTTTTGTACCTCTTCAATTGAAAATATTGTATCATAAATCCAATCTTCATTTTTTCGCATTTTACTTTGTTTACTATTTAAAATAGACTGGTCAATTTTATTTTGCGATGAAGGTTTGTTAGCTTTAATATTATGTTTTTTTTCTTTTGTTGAACAGCTAATTATCGTACAAACAAAAAATATTTTTATTAGGTTAGAAAAAATATTAGTTGAAGTTATTTGAATTCTCATTTTAAGCCAATCTGATTAATGTTTCTAAAATTACCTGCAAATCAAATTTTATTTATAGTGCATTTATTTGGTTTTCTGACCCATATGGGTTTTAAGGTAGTGCTGTTTTGCTTGTAACTCTTCAATAAACCTGTAATCATTCTAAAATTTATCATTCATTATTTATTACTCACTACGCTCCAAACTGACTTAAATGGTGATCTAAATGCTTGTAGAACATATTGTTCCATTCATTTTTTGTCAAAACTCCAAAGGAATGAGATTCTTTGCCATCAAAATGCGCTTCACCCAATTTTTGTGTACGTTCAATGTTTTCGATTAATAGATTTTTCTCTTTTTCAAATTCGCGAGAATCACTTATTTTAAACGCAGGTGCTGTTTGACCATTTTTGGCATATAACTTTTCACCTACAACCGTTTTTTTAACAAACAATTTCAACATGAATTTTGTAAACGCACCTGATTTTGGATGTTTATCCGTGTAAATCATTTCATAAGTAACATTGCAATGTGCTAACATTTGTGACACATTCATTTTTCCCCACAAGGCTTGTGTTTCAGGACTTAATTTATTAATTCGGTCAATAATTTGTTTACTGACTTCTTCTGTAAAAATATTTGGTATTGCCATTTTTTTATTTTTTGTATTTCAATTTGTTTCAAAGCTAATATTTTTTTATTTTTATTAGAAATAAAAACTATTTAATTTATTTGTTCTATAATGAATACTTAAGTGCATCACTTTTAACTTTTAACTTTCAACTTTTAACTTTTCACTTTCCCTCAATTTTCATCCTTATTCGCCATTCTTTAGGATACAAATTATTAAAACGATTTCCCAAATGTTTTATCCATCCCAAATTTACACCTTCAAATGTAAGTAAATTATATCCCTTTGCTGCTTGTAATTCAAAGGTTTCTCCTTTTTGAAAATGTAAGGCTTGTTCTTTACTTACTTCCACTTTTTGGCTATACAAATTACTTGTCGCATCTAAGGCTAATGCATGAACTGGAATCAATTCTTCCCGAATGCTTGTACCCAATTCTGTTCCCATTTTTAACAAACGTAATTGTTCGTGTAATTCAATAATTTCTTGACTGAATTTTTCTGGTATGGCAAACAAAATATTGTTCCACTCAATGATTTTTTTATTGCTTAAGTCTACAAATTTTGATAAGAATTTGCTTTCTTTTACTTGTTTGATTTGACGGTTCGTATTTTTAAATTTTGTAGGTCTAAAATCCAAAGCCTCCTTTTGTAAAACAACGATGTAAAAACCTTCGCTTTCAAGCAAATGAGGCAAGGCGTAAGCTCCAAATTCATTTCTATCTTTTTGAAGTGGATGAAAATCGAGATTAACGTGTTCACAAGACAAATTTTCCTTGAACCAAGAAACATTTTCTTCGTTCTCTTGCGTATTGAAGGTGCAGGTGGAATAAATGAGGAATCCTCCTGGTTTTAAACTACTCCACACATCCATTACTATGCGTTTTTGGCGACCACTGCACAAATCAACATTTGACTCGCTCCATTCATTTCGCGCGGCCAAATCTTTACGAAACATACCTTCTCCAGAACAAGGAGCATCAATTACGATGCAATCAAAAAAATTAGGAACACGCTGAAAATCTTTGGGATCGTTATTGGAAACAAGGGTGTTTGAATATCCCCATTTCGTCAAATTTTCTTTCAATATTTTCGCCCTGCTATTGATTACTTCATTACTTAAAAGTAATCCTTTATTATCTAAAAAACTTGTAATTAAAGTCGACTTTCCTCCGGGAGCAGCGCATAAATCCAACATGATTGGGTTTTCAGGAAAAGGCAGCTGATTCAAAACTTTTTCCAAAAACATCGATCCCGCTTCTTGCGGATAATAAAGTCCAGCATGAAACAAAGGGTCAAGTGTAAAAATTGGTCGTTCCTTTAAATAATAAGCATTTTCTGTCCAAGGAATTGGTGCAGCGTCAATTGGCAAAAGATTCCCTTCGATTTTTGATTTATTGCAGCGAATACTAGTTGGAGCATCTAAATTTAAGGCTTCAAGTAGTTTTTCGCCTAAAAATGCATCGTTTTTTATACGATTTTCAAATTCAATAGGAAAATTTTTGTCTGTATTCATATTTCAGTTCAAACTTAATGATTTTTTTTGTTTTGTATTGGTTTTCAAAAAAATTATCACTTTTTGAACAAAATCTAGAATGAAAAGAGGTAATTTAACTTAAAATAGTTTTTTTTAGTCGCAAAATACGATTATGACAACAAATAAGGGGGTAAGCCAATTTTTAGATGAACTGCAACATCCTTTTCGCGAAGGGATTGATTTACTGTGTATTATCATTTTGGAAACGAACGAAAATTTATCAGAAAACATCAAATGGAACGCTCCAAATTATCATTTTTCTGGTGAAGATCGTTTTACAATGCGCATTCAACCTCCAAAAAATAATTGTCAATTAATTTTACATCGTGGTGCAAAAAAACAAGAGCAACTAGGAAGATTAATCGATTCTACGAGCAAACTATTGCAATGGAAAGAGAATGATCGTGCTGTAATTACATTCAACTCATTGGAAGAAATTGAAAGTCGAAAAGAGGAATTGTCAGCTATTTTAAATGCTTGGCTACAAGCTAGTAAGTGAAATTCCCTTTAATAGTAAACTCAAGTTGATGCGATAATTGTTATTTTAGTTCGTAACCAACAAAACAGAAGAGAATAATTAAACTAGTTAGAAGATAGTTTTTCTCTCCTGTTATTGAAAACAAAAATCATCATGAATTTGATTGATGTTTTTTTTTTGCTATTTTTGAATAAAAGTGGGAATTAATTTCTTTTAAGATTGTTATAGATATGAGGCTATTTAATTTTATTTTTCTATTTCTAGTGCTGTCAAGCGTTCATTTTTCTTGTGAAAAAAGTGAATACGAACTATTTGAAGAAAAAAGAAAAAACATTGTTGGATATTGGGTTTTTGCAGAGCCTCCAACAAAAAACTACACCTCCTATCAAGGGAATATTGAAGATAAAACAATTTTTGATGGAGATGAAAAATTATATTTTGAAGAGGAAGGAAAATTGTACAACCATTTTGAACTAGTAGGTACCTGGTCTTTAAATGAAAAAATGACAGGAATTAATTTAGCGTTTAACGAATCAAACGGATTTAATTCATCAGGATATAGTTACATGTTTTTTGAAATAATAAACATTCAAGAACACGAATTGGAGGTATATCATCGATATTATAAGTTTGATAATAACAAGTATAAATTCAATAAACTTTGAAGTAATTTAATTTTTACGTAACAAAAAAAGGCGCTCATCAAATGACGAACACCTTTTTAACAATGCGTTAAGCAGTGATTAGTTAACTTTGTCAGTTAAGTCAGCACCAGCTTTGAAACGAACCACATTTTTAGCTGCGATTTTAATTTCTTTACCTGTTTGAGGATTACGACCAGTTCTAGCTTCTCTTTTAGATACTGAAAAAGATCCAAAACCTACTAATGCGATTTTATCTCCTGATTTCAATGCTCCAGATGTAGCTGTTACAAATCCTTCTAATGCTTTTTTAGCATCTGCTTTAGTCAATCCAGACTCTGATGCAATTGCATCAATTAATTCTGCTTTGTTCATAGTTATGGTTTTAAAATTTTAAATTAATGCGACAAATATATGCTAAAATCCAAGTAGAATGCGGCTTTATCGAAAAAAAAATGAATTTTGTTGATAAATGGCCTAAAATGTTAATAATGAAAACACTTGTTTTAGGGCGGTAAATTACTAATTTACAGGTAATTAGCTAATTATTCAACAAAACCAAGCATAAAAATTAAAAAATCATGTTTTTTTAAAATAGTCAATAAAAACAAGGAAAATATGATGATTTTGATTACTATCTAGTGCAACATAATTATCTTATAAACTCTAAAAATGCCATTTTATTCTAAAATCAAATAATTTAATCATGATCAATTATTTAATAATACATTACTTTGACTCCATTAAAAATACAATGATATTCCCAATAAAAAACAAGAAAAACATTTTTACAGAAAGAATTAATGCAAATTTATATTTACTAGGTTTAATATAATACCTACTTGAACAAAAGGATAAAAATCAGTATTTATTCGATTACTAAAATCTTTGGCAATGCCACCATGAACATAAATTTGAGACAAAAACCGATCAATTTTGATATTTGTGAAGGAAAATCCAGCAAATATATTTGATTCAAAAAAAGACATATAATTTTTGTTGTAACTTGTTCGTAATTCAGAACCCAAATAAAACCTCCCAAAATTATTAAAATTATAGGGTACTCCCGATGGAGTTTTCCAACTATTACTAGGACTTAAAGAAGCTAAAGGAAAAGAAAAAAAATGAAATTTATATTTCGCTGAACCAATAAAACCGAGATGTGAATTTATTCCTCCGTGAAGATTGAAATTAGATCTGTTGTTATTAAAGGTTATTCCACCCATCACGAAGGCAGTTAATGTATCGTTTTGAAATAATATTCCTGGTTCAACAGTTAATTGAAAATTTATTCCAAATGAAGAATAATGCCCACAATAAAATCTTTTCTCTTTGGGAGGTCGCGAATTATAACAGTGAATTGTTGGAACTAAAGTTTTTATAGGTGGAATATCGCCATTTCCTGAAACAAGGTTTGCAAAGTAATAATTCATGCGTCTTTTTCCGCGTTTGGTCTTCCATTCTATATATGGCCCAGCAAAAAGAAAATTAGCATAATACGCTTTAGAGGTATCTACATATTCGCGAGGTACACGAATTTTAATATTATTTTTCCCGAAAATTTTGACCTTTGCTTGTAGGTTATCCATCAAAAAATAATCGGTATAATAATTTAATTTAGTTACAAAAACGGTATCTTTCGTGAAAATTGTTTCTTTGCATCCATTGCATGGAGGATTCCCTAATGTGAAAATTTTGTATTGATTAAACTCTTTTTCTTGAATTGTTGTAACGAGACGTGATTTTTTCCACCAAAGAATTCCAGTTTGCTTTTTTTTCCACTTTATTTTTTTTATGGTAATAATTCCATTTGTGTTTTTGCTCAAATAATAATGAACAGTATCACTAATTAATGGATCATTCATTGCTTCGATGTAAATCAGTTTCTTCTTTTTTTCTTGAATTGTTCGAATGTGACACAAGGAAAGTGCTTCGTAATCAATATAAAAACATCTTGGGTCAGCCATTTCAATAACTTCATCCGCAGATTCAACATTCTCCTTTTTGAAGTGAAAAATTAATTCAACTCTTCTGTTTATTTTTGGATCAAAGTGTGTTCCTTCACCTTTTGCTAAAAGCGAAATTTTGACATTTTTATCGAACGTGTTTTTACAATTTTTATAAGCATTATTTGCTCGTTTTTTGGATAATTTTAAATTACTTTTGAGATTTCCAACTGAGTCTGAATAACCAATAAATTGCACAGAATCAAGGTTTGAAAAATCGTATTTAGAATTTAGCGAGGACAATTCTAAAATTGCATTTTTGTCCAGTTTTGCACTTCCAAAATCAAAATAAATTCGAAGCGTGTCTTGCCCAAAACATGAAAGATTAATAATCAATAAAATAAAAAATAAAATAATTTTCATGTTTCCAATTTCATTAATTTATTCAATACAAAACTCAAACTTTGTTAAATCATGTCCCAAAGAAAATTCTTGTGCAGTCATTCTTCGTTTACCTTCAATTTGTAATTCAGTAATTTTTAAATAAAAATCTGAACACGGAAAAAAAATACTTGTTTTGTCTGATTTTAATCCACTTTCTGTTTTTATTTCTGTTTTTTCTGTCAAAAAAATCTTTATGGATTTAATTTCACCCGTTTCTTTGTTTTTAATGCTTGTCCAAGCTGTTGGATATGGCGATAATCCTCGACAGAAATTATGGATTGTTTGAACACTTTGTGACCAATCTACCTTACACGTTCCTTTAAATATTTTTGGAGCTGGTAAAATTCCATTTTCATCAATTAATTCAGCTTGAGGAATTCGTTTTACTGTCCCATTGTCAATTTTTTCAACACTTTGAGCTACTAATTTTCTTCCCAAGGCTAAAAGTTTATCATGCAATTCGCCTGCTGTTTCATTTTCTCCAATCAAAATATCTTCTCGTTCAATGATTAGACCTGTATCGATTTCTTGTTCAATGAAAAATGTAGTTACTCCAGTTTTAGTTTCACCATTAATAATCGCCCAATTGATTGGAGCTGCTCCTCTGTAATTTGGCAACAAGGATGCATGTAAGTTTATTGTTCCTTTTGGAGGCATGTTCCAAACGATTTCTGGCAACATTCTAAATGCCACAACTACAAATAAATCTGCTTCAAAGGATTTAAGTTCAGCAATAAAATCCTCATCCTTTAAGTTTGTAGGTTGCAAGATGTGCAAATTATGTCTTGTTGCGGCTTGTTTAACAGGACTTTCAGTGATTTTTAATCCCCTTCCTGCAGGTTTGTCTGCTACGGTAACAACAGCTACCACATTAAATTTTTGTATCAAGAGTTCATCCAAAATTCCGACAGAGAAATCTGGAGTTCCCATAAATATTATTTTCATTTTCTAATTCGTTTTAAACTTGTAAAATTATATTTGACAATTTCAATGGACATAAATAATAATACAAGAAAATATTCAGCAAATATAAGTATTCTTAAGTTTGAATTAGAAATTTCTGAATAGGATAAGTAGGTGGTTCCAATTAAAAATGTCCACACAAGCATAAATTTGTAATTTGTGAAAACGCTCAGAAGTAATGGTGTTAAAATGTACCACGGATGAACGGTACTCGCAAGTAAATGATAAATTAAAATAGCAAAAAGCATGCGAGTAAACATTTTTTCGAGGTTGAAAGAGCCACCAAACCAAGCGAAAGCCAATACAATATGAGTTGCAATTCTTCCTAAATATGGACCGTAAGTTTGAATTCGATTGTAGCCATAGACCGATTTCCCATACTGAATGTACCAATATAAAATACAGGAATTGAACTCAAACTGTCTGAAATAAAGGAGAATACTAGTCCAAAAATTGAAAAAATTACTTGGGTAGATCAGTATTATCGAAAATAGAATTGTAAATGTAATGGAAAGAATCCAAGTCAGAATTGAAAATTTCCAGCCAAGATACCTTAATAAAAATGGCAATAAGATGAGCGGAATCAATTTGATTTGAATCGAAAAACTGAAAAATAAAGCGGATAAAATCAAATTTCGAAGGTTTTTTTCTCGCGTCAGAAAATAAATTCCGGGAATGAAAAAACTCAACATAACACCCTCGAAATGCAAATTTTGACTTACTTCAATAATCAATAAGGGATTCATAAAAAACAAAAAGATCTTTGATGCATCCAATTTCATAATCAAAAGTAATTTTTTCAAGAAATAAAACCCCAAATACAAAGAAGCAAGAATTAGCACTCGAAGTATTATTGTGTTTAAAAAAATAGAATTAGAAAAAAACGTTGCAATTGCAAAATAAAATTGATTAAAAACGGGATAACAGGAATAATTTTCTTGCGATAGTGCTCCCATTCCATGAAATAAATTTGAATAGTATTCCTTTTGGAAAAGTTCTTTATGAATTATTTCATTAGGCTTAAAATCAAAGGGATTGATTCCTGCATGGGTTAATTCTCCATCCCATAAAAATCTGTAATAATCATTACTTAATTGCGGTAAGGCAAAAAATGGAATTAAATGTAAAAGTACGAGTAAATTAAATTTCTGTTTAAAATCAGCCTTGCATTTGAATAAAATCAGATAAAAGGAAATGAAATCAACTATCCAAAAAAACAATAAATCGAAGCTAGATGTTCTCTCGACAAAGTAAGATTGAATAAAAATAGAAAGGCAAAAAAAAATGGAAACCAGATTAAAAGGTATTCCATTTTTTAAGATTTTCATGAGATTATTTTATTGCTTAGGCGTTTTTAATTCAGCGATAGAATAGAAAAATACCAAGCCGTAACCCGTTGCTAACATCAAGTGAAAAGGCGCCATACCTAAATCTCCGTAAATAATTCGGTTTATGGCAGTAAAACCGAACAATAACATCAAAATTCCTTCACCAATTGTAAGCAAAGATATTTTCTTTTTATCGTATTTGTTTCCTTTAAATTCGCTTTTGTTTGCAATGTTAAATTTCGGCGTACGCACAAATGAACTTTTGATTCCTAAGTATCCTTCAATTACCGCAACCGTATTGTTTAAAGATAATCCCATTGAAAAGGTCAAGAATTGGAAAAATCTTCCAGTAAATCGCACAAATGATTTGAATGTATTTTCGGTTTTATCTCTGTAAGACATCCAATAATAAAACATTAAAAACAAAGTACTTAGGATAAAAATAGAACCAAACTGAATAAAGAAATTCAAATCAGAAAAACTATCTTTGATGTGTAAAATTGGTAAACTTAAAAGTGAAAGCATTAAAATGAAAAGGAAAACCGAAGAATTAAATAAATGCGATAATCCATGAATTTTGTCCATTAATTTGACATTTTTTGCAGAGACTATTCTCCATGCCATTTTGCGGAAACATTCTGCACCACCCTTCATCCAACGATGTTGTTGATTTTTAAGTGCAGAAACTGTAATCGGTAATTCAGCAGGTGCAATCACATCTTCACGGTAAACGAATTTCCATCCTTTAATCTGAGCTCTATAACTCAAATCCAAATCTTCCGTTAAAGTATCATGTTCCCAA
Source organism: Crocinitomicaceae bacterium (assembly GCA_044348665.1). Taxonomy (GTDB): domain Bacteria; phylum Bacteroidota; class Bacteroidia; order Flavobacteriales_D; family Crocinitomicaceae; genus M2408. The sequence continues at coordinate 8,125 of JBIKSI010000017.1, read as the reverse complement.
CCGCCAGCATCTTCAATACATTTTTTTCTCCAAACACCACCTGTTCCGTTAAAATTAATATAATGTCCAGCTGCATTTCTTCCCCCTTGTTCAATTGCAAAGTGACCGTTCAATCCAAAGGCTTGAAGCTCTGTTAAAATGGAATAATCTTTATTGATATGTCCCCAACGCGTTTGAACAACACCAACATTATCATTTTCAAAGTATGGAATTGTACTTTCTAAAAAATCATGTTCTGGAACAAAATCACTATCAAAAATCGCAATAAATTCTCCCTTAACGCGATCCATCGCAGAATCCAAAGCTCCTGCTTTATATCCAGTTCTATCAACGCGGTGGATGTGAACGATATCGACACCTTTAGCTTTAATCTCAGCAACTTTCTTGGCAATTAAATCAACAGTTTCATCTGTAGAATCATCCAACACTTGAATTTCAAAACGATCTCTCGGATAAGTAAATTCAGAAATTTTCTCAATAATTCGTTCAGCAACATACATTTCGTTGTACATTGGCAATTGAACCGTTACGAAAGGAACGAAATTAGAATTTAAAGGTTTAACTACAACTTCTTTTTTCCTATTTTTCGCGTAAATTATTGCTAAAGAAAGTTGTAAAACACTGTAAAAGAAAACTAAGATTAAGCAAAAACCATAAACTATCAAGACGATTTTACCAAGAAAGTGCGACCAATAATGTTCAACTCCAAAAGCATCACCCCAATTAAACATCCATGAAACTTTTTTGGAAACCTCAAAAGGAGTGAAAGTAAATAATTCTAAATGTTTTTCATTCAGCTCAATTTCGAAGGTTTTTTTTGTGTAATCACGATCAGATACCGTCAATAAGTATTTACCTAAAGGAACATTTTTGAAATTAAAGACACCTAAATCATCAGATTCACTTTTAAAAACTTGTTTTGTTTCTAAATTTTGAATTTTTATTTCAACTTCATCGGCTTCCCAGCCTGTTTTTTCATCAATTAATTTCCCAGTAACTAGTTTACTTTCTTGACTAAAAATTGAATTTGCCCCAAGAATGGACGCAAAAACTAAAAAAATAACTACAAGAGATTTTCTTGTCATACTTAATAATGTATAAAATTGAAATAAAGTTACAAACTTACATAATTTTTTCGAGAATATGTCAAACAAATTTGTCAAAATAATTAATGCATTTTTATTTACTTTAATTTTAAACATCAGTTGTTCTTTTTTTCTTACATTTTAACCATTTAGATTAGCGAATATCTGTTTCTTTTTGAAAAAAAAAACACTGTTTTTGTACGACAAATGAAGTATTTTTCACTACAAATGTTTCACATCTAATTTATTTATTTAATTTTACTTTATTAATCAAAAACAAAAAATATGAAAACATTAATTTTGCTTCTTTCTTTACTTGTTATTGGAACAAGTTTTTCTCAAAAAAACTCAAAGGTAACTGTTGAGTACAAGTTTACGAATATCATCGAAGGATACGATCATAAAACTAAATCAGAATTTTTTATCGATGGAGAGAAAATTTCTGAGTCTCCAGAACATTTACAATCGAAAAATTCTAAAAATAAATTTACAGTTAGCGCAGGAAAACACACTTTTAAAATGGTAAATTATACTTTTTTTGAAGGAAAGTGGGAAGTGCGCTCGATTGATAATGGTTATTCTATCGAAGGAACAATTGAATCTGAAATAAATTTCACTAAAAAGAATAAAATCACCGTGGTTTATGATATCAATAACAGTGAACCAACTTTTGTTGTGAAGTAGCCGTTTACACACATATTTTTTAATTCAAAATTGCTTGATATAAAAAACTATACTTATTTTTGTTGAAATCAAAAGTTAGTATATGAAGTTCATAATTTTAGTCATTACTTGTAGTTTAAGTTTCAGCTTTTTTGCTCAAAACATTAAAAATCAGGCACCAAAATTGTTGGTTGGGATTGTTGTTGATCAAATGTGTTATGAATATTTGTACCGTTACAAGGAAAAATTCAGCAATAATGGATTTAAAAAATTATTGAACGAGGGCACTAATTGTGAGAACACGCAATACAATTACATTCCAACTTATACTGGTCCAGGACACGCTTCTATTTACACGGGTACGACGCCCAGCAATCATGGAATTGTAGGAAATGATTGGTTTGATAGAAGCTCGAATAGTGAGGTAAATTGCGTTGGAGATACTTCTGTAAATAGTTTAGGAACAAGTTCTAAAGAAGGTCAATGTTCTCCTAAAAACTTGTTTGCTAATACGATTACTGATCAATTAAAATTAACTTATTCAAAATCAAAGGTAATCTCTATGTCGATCAAAGACAGAGGAGCAATTTTACCTGGCGGACATTTATCAGACGGATCTTATTGGTTTGATTATCAAAGTGGTAATTTTATTTCAAGTACTTATTTTACAGAAAAAATTCCACAATGGGTTTCTGATTTTAATACCGAAAAGCAAGCTTCAACTTATTTAAAACAAACATGGAACACCTTACTTCCACTTGATCAATATACAGAGAGTGAAAAGGATAATTCGAAGTATGAGGTTTTGATTGGTGATAAAAAAACGCCTGAATTCCCTTACAATTTCAAGGAATTAAACAAGGGGAAATCCAATTTTGAATTGTTTACCATTTCACCATTCGCAAATACATTTCTTACTGATTTTGCATTCAAAGCCTTAAAAAATGAAAATTTAGGTCGAGATGAACACACCGATTTTTTAGCAATTTCTTATTCTACACCTGATATTGCAGGACATGCTTTTGGACCTTATTCTGTTGAAATTGAAGACATTTATTTGAGATTAGATCTTGAAATTGAAAAACTATTAGATCAATTGGAATCAACAATTGGGAAAGATAATTTTGTTCTATTTTTAACAGCGGATCATGCAGTGGTTCCTGTACCAGAATTTTTAACGGATAAAAAATTGCCTGGAGGATATTTTTATTATGATGAAGTAAAAAAGGAAATTAAGGAAAAATTAGTGCCAAAATATGCCTTCAATCCAGTATTAGAAATGACAAATAACAATATTTATTTGGATCGAACTGCTTTGAAAGAGCAAAATTTGAATGTTGAAGCCATTCAAGAAGAAATTAAAGAAATTTTAATGTCCAAACAAGGAATAAAAAAAGTGTACACTTTGAAAGAGCTTTCTGCAGGAAATACCAGTGATGAATGGCTTACAATGGTAAAAAAAGGCTATCGTTTTGAAGAAAGTGGAGATTTGATTTTTTTACTTGAACCTGGTTATTTACCAAAATCAAGTGAAAGTACAAATTCACACAAAGGAACAAGTCATGGATCTGCCTTTAATTACGATACACATGTTCCTTTAATTTGGTACGGAAAAGGAATTCCAAGTTTGTCTATTTATAGAAGAATAAATATTACAGACATTACAGCTACTCTTGCACCAATTTTGAAATTACAACGACCAAATGCTTGCACAGGTGAACCTATTATTGAGATTTTAAAGTGAAAATTTTAAGCAAATTCTTCTAACCAGATCATCGCTTCCTCTCTGTTCGGAAAACTTTTTGTTGGTACTTTTTGCTTGCTAGTTTTTAAGAAAAAATTCATCAAAATGCGCATTGCTAAATTCGTAACGAGCACGGCGACAGCAGAAGTGTATTTAACTCCTTCGTCAGAAGTGGCATAATTTTGACCTTCTGTGTCAATGTGAACAAATTCGTGAGGAGCAAATAAAATTGGCATTTTTTTTCCTTCACCAATTTTAGCTACAATTTCTTGCATTTTCTTCAAATGTTTTACCTCAATTAATTCAATTGATTTATCCCAAAAAACCTCTACGACTCCATTTTCAAACAAAATGGCTTTGAGATAATTCTCAACAACTATTTGATTTACAACTTGCAGTGTCTTGGTTATTTCTAAAATGAATTAACATTGGTTTTGCAAGTTTAGTTCTTGGTGATGGCTGTGAGGGCGCTCAAAAATAGCAAATTATTTATTATATTCGTTCAAATTTTCCTAAATATTTTGCTAAATCGTATAGTAAGAGTTTTATTTTTTGTATTCAAGTTAATGAAAATGCTTCAGTTTAATTAATCTCAATATAAATAGCAGTTAATATTTGCAAATCCAAAAATATTTTCCTTAATTTACGTATGCCATTTAATCGCTTGAATCATAATATTCTGGGAGAAATCAGACCGCGTTTTGTTCTTGAAATAGAATGTGAAGCTGATGTAGCCATTGATCACCTTAAGAAATGTGTCGTAAATGACAATACGGTTTCGTCTCTTAAAGTCAATTATACTAAAAATTATGTTTTTCTGAATACACCTACTTGGTTGCAACATTATTGGTCACCTGAAATGGCAGTTCGAATTGAGAAAAGTGAGATTACCGAAAAGGTTTTTGTGAATTGTTTAATTGGTCCCAGACAATCTGTTTGGGCGATGTTTACTCTAATTTATGCAGTGATTTTAATTTTATCTCTATTTGGTGGGATTTTCGCTTATGTTCAATATGCAACTTTTGGAATTGCTACTTATTTTTGGATTTTTCCAATCGGCTTGGTGTTATTTTTTTCTGTCTTTTTTACAGCAAAATGGGGTCAAGCCAAGGGACGCGACCAAATGCTTCATTTAGTAAGTTTTGTGTACCACAGTTTGGCAGAAATTACTTCAGTGAAGAGAATTGAAAGATAATTTTTGCTTTTGTCTCATTTTTTGAAAAAATCACGAATTTAGTTTTGAAATAAATAGTATCTTCGTCGCTTAAAAAGCAAAAAAAATGAAAAAAGTAGCAGTAATTGGTGCAGGTACAATGGGAAATGGAATCGCTCATACATTTGCACAATTTGGATATGAAGTTTCTTTGATTGATGTTGCACAAGCTTCCTTGGACAAAGGAATTGCAACAATTTCAAAAAATTTGGACAGACAAGTTGCCAAAGAATTAATTTCAGAAGCAGACAAGAACCAAACTTTAGCAAATATTAAATCATTTACTTCCATGAAAGAAGGAGTAGAAGGTGTAGTATTAGTTGTTGAGGCTGCTACTGAAAATATTGATTTGAAGTTGAAAATTTTTAAAGATTTATCTGAATTAACAGAAGAAAACGTAATCTTAGCTTCCAATACTTCTTCAATTTCCATTACAAAAATTGCATCCGTTACCAATCGTCCTGAAAAAGTGATCGGAATGCATTTTATGAATCCAGTTCCAGTAATGAAATTGGTTGAAATTATTCGTGGATATTCTACAAGTGATGAGGTAACAGAAATCATCATGGAAACATCCAAAAAATTGAATAAAATCCCTGTTGAAGTAAATGATTATCCAGGTTTTGTGGCAAATAGAATATTAATGCCGATGATTAATGAGGCAATTTATACTTTGTATGAAGGTGTTGCTGGAGTTCATGAAATTGACACAGTCATGAAACTAGGAATGGCACACCCAATGGGACCTTTGCAATTAGCAGATTTCATTGGATTGGATGTTTGTTTAGCAATTTTAGAAGTATTACATGCTGGATTTGGAAATCCAAAATATGCTCCTTGTCCTTTGTTGGTAAATATGGTTACTGCTGGTAAAAAAGGAGTTAAATCTGGTGAAGGATTTTATTCTTGGTCACATGGAACAAAAGATTTAGTTGTTGCTCCAAATTTTAGTAAATAATTTTAATTGATTCCCCGGAACATAATTCTGGGGTTTTTTATGTCTAAACGAAAAAAAATAGTTGTTAAAACAAGCAGGAAATCTACAAAAAATCAAGGTAGAAGGAAAGCTTATATTGCCTTGTTTATAGCCTTGGGGATAATAATTGCATTGTCGACATTTTATCTCGTTACACAAAAAAATAAGCCAGTAGCCAGTGCTTCTTTTCGAAAATTAGTCCCAGAAGGATTTCCAACAATTGGAATAGATGTTTCGCATCACCAAGGTGAAATGGATTGGGATCGTTTATTTAATAAAACAGGTTACGATTCCTTAATTCATTTTGTTTATTGTAAGGCAACTGAAGGAAATACGCATCTTGACACGCAATGGGAACGAAACAGAAGGATGCTTAATGATTTAGGAATTCCGAATGGCGCATATCATTTTTTCATTCCAACAGATGAACCACGCCCACAAGCGAAACATTTTTTAGCGCATTGGAAAAAACGTGACATAGATTTACCTCCAGCTTTAGATGTTGAAAAAGAAGGTTTTAGCGACGAAGATTTGATTGCAAAAATGAAAATTTGGTTAAACGAAGTGGAGAATAAAACAGGAATGCGCCCAATTATTTATACTTCATTAAATTTCTATGAAACAAAATTTCAAAATGATTTCAAAAACTACAAATTTTGGATTGCTGCCTATTCTCGCAAGCCACCTTGTATTAACGATGAAAGAATCATCCATTGGCAATTTTCCGAAACAGGCAGAATTCCTGGCACAAGAGAAAAAGTTGATTTAAACGTTTCAAAACTAGAATATTGATATACATAGTGAAAAGTTAAGAGTGAAAAACTAAAAGTTAAAACTTATTTAGATGAAAATTCAACTCATAATATTAATCTTTTTATCTTTTCAGCTTTCTGCTCAGGATCAATATATAAATAAAATTCATAATTACAGAAAAGCTTTCATTTCAGAATTTTTTAATCTTAATTTAAGTTCTGAATCCATCTATAATTTAAAATCTTATCTAAATTTAAGATATGAACTCTTAGATTCATTAGAGAAACCTTTTTATGCTGAAATTTATGGTAAAACATATTTCAAAACTGCAAGGATTAGTTTCGTTCATAAATTGAAAAAAGTTGAAAGAATATCGGAATATGAAATAATTAATAAGCATTTTCTGAGTGAACTCAATATTAATTTTGCTCGTAGTGCTATAGATACTAATAAACACAAGAGTTGGCTCGAAAGGGAAAGTTTTTTTGATCAGTTTTTTGATAATCAGAACAAAATTCTAATGTTAGATTCTTTACACAGAATTTATTTAGTAAAAAATTCAAAGAATAAATTTTTTATTTTATCTCAAAAAAGTTGTGCTGAAATAAAAACAAAAGTACATTTGAGAGATAGAAGAATTTTAAGGAAAAATAATTATAACATTAATGAAGAAATCTATGAACAACAAATTGGTTTTTTGAAACAAAATTTCAACTATTATGATGAAGATAGTGCTATAATCTTTGATATTAAGGAATTTTAATCAATAATTTACTTCATTACTTTTTAAGTCTTCACTCTTAATTTTTCACTTTTAACTCAAAAAAAATGCTATCTCCCTTCAACGACGAATATTTCATGAAACAAGCTTATCAGCAGGCTCAAATTGCTTTTGAAATGGGTGAAATTCCTGTTGGTGCAGTGATTGTTTCAAATAATCAAATAATTGCTCGAGCACACAATTTGACCGAACAGTTAACAGATGTTACAGCACATGCAGAAATACAAGCGATTACGGCTGCATCGAATTATATTGGTGGCAAGTACCTGAAAGGTTGTACATTGTTTGTAACCTTGGAACCATGTGTCATGTGCGCTGGTGCTTTGTATTGGTCTCAAATTGATCGCGTTGTTTTTGCTGCAAGGGATGAAAAAAGAGGTTCTGGAACCGTTGGTAAGAGCTTATATCATCCCAAAACCTTGGTCGAAAATGGAATTATGGAACAAGAATGTTCAAATTTATTACTTAGTTTTTTTGAAAATTTAAGGAAATAAAAAAAGGGATTTTTCAATCCCTTTCTATCATTTATTTTTTGATAATTAGGGTCTGCTGAAAAAGTCAGACCCTAATTTGAACTAGATTTGAGTATTTCCTATTAGAAAAATAATTTTGGTGAATACTCAAAATTTTTGAAAGGATAATTTTTAGGCAATACTGTACTAGCTCAGCCAAATTGACTAAGTTTAGTACTAGTAACCTGAGTTCGATTATTAACAATCTGATTGTCAATAACTTATCGTAAATCCTTATAAATAAGTGAAATACTTTTAGTATCTTTAATGTGTTGAATATTAACGATTTAAACTAAAATTATGTATTTCACTCAGGATAAAATTATGGAAATTTTTTATTTAAGCGATGAATTTTGTAAAGAATTTAAAAAATCTATTGACGGACATTTAATTGGAAA
>JBIKSI010000230.1:0-3189 GCA_044348665.1 Crocinitomicaceae bacterium | reverse complement strand
TCCGAATCTTGAATATAAAAGTAATATCTTGTTGAAGGATTAAGTTTTTTTAAACGTACAAAAAAGCTCTTCAAACCTTTTCCCTCGTTTGAAGAGCTAATTTCAAGTTTATTCCTGAAATCTTTATTCAGCGTATCTGTATCATAGTAAAAAACTGGATTGGAACCGCTTATTTGATGCCAACCAACAGTAAAAGCAGACGATGCATCACTGTTAAACATCGCTCTCACAAACTCAACCTTTGCAAAAAGTGGAAATCCTAGAAGAAAAAAAAGCAGTCCTATACAAATACCTTTCATAATTGATTTTAGTTATTCTCAATAATTTCAATTGAATCGATTGAATCACCTTCGCGAATAGCATCGATTACGTCGAGTCCTTCAAAAACTTTGCCAAAACAAGTATGATTTCTATCTAAATGTGCTGTGTTTTTTCTTGAATGACAAACAAAAAATTGAGATCCTCCTGTATTTCTACCTGCATGAGCCATAGATAAAACACCTCTGTCATGAAATTGATTGTCTCCAGTTAATTCACAATCAATTTTGTATCCTGGTCCTCCGGTTCCTGGCATTCCTTTTTCACCTTCACGCGTATTTGGGCATCCACCTTGAATCACAAAATCTGGCAATACTCTGTGCCATTTTAAACCATTGTAATAACCTGATTTTGCTAATTTAACGAAATTTGCAACTGTATTTGGCGCATCATTTTCGAAAAAACTCAAACGCATTTCTCCTTTGTTTGTTTTAATTATTGCTTCCATTTTTGTTTTTTATTTGTGTAAAATTAAAAAAACTATTTCAATTCTTTATTTTTAAACTTTATTTCGTAAAAAAGAGGAACCGAAGTCCCTCCTTTAAATGTTTTATGTCATCAATAAATCTAAATAAAATGATGATGAAATAATTGGTTGTAATTAGATATTCTCAATAATCATTGCTGATGCGCCACCGCCACCGTTGCAAATTCCAGCTCCACCAATTTTTCCACCATTTTGTTTTAAAACGTTGATCAATGTTACAATGATTCTAGAACCAGAATTCCCAAGTGGATGACCCAAGGCTACTGCTCCGCCATTAACATCAACTTTTGCTGGATCTAAGCCTAAAATTTTTGTGTTTGCAATACCTACAACAGAAAAAGCTTGGTTTAATTCCCAGAAATCAACATCTTTAATTTCTAAATTTGCTCTTTTTAATGCAACTGGAATCGCTTTTGATGGTGCTGTTGTGAACCATTCTGGATCTTGCGCAGCATCACCGTAACCAACAATTTTTGCTAAAGGTTTTAATCCGTATTTTTCAACCGCTTCTTTGGAAGCTAAAATTAATGCTGATGCTCCATCATTTAAAGTAGAAGCATTTGCAGCAGTGATTGTTCCTTCTTTATCGAAAGCTGGTCTTAATGACGGAATTTTATCTAAAAATACATTTTTGTATTCTTCATCTTCTGAAATAATTACAGGATCTCCTTTTCTCTGAGGAACAGAAACAGGAACGATTTCATCATTAAATTTACCTGATTTCCATGCTTCAGCAGAACGTGTGTATGAAGTAACAGCAAAATTATCTTGGTCTTCACGTGTAATATTGTATTCTTTAGCACATGTTTCAGCACAATTCCCCATCGGAACTTTGTTGTAAACGTCTAACAAACCATCTTTCGTAATTCCATCTAACAAACCAATGTTCCCGAATTTCACTCCATTTCTTCCATCCAAATAGTGAGGGACTTGACTCATACTTTCCATTCCACCAGCAACAACTATTTCGTTATCTCCAGCCAAAATTGTTTGAGTAGCCAACATGATGGCCTTCATTCCTGAAGCACACACCTTATTAACAGTTGTACAAGGAACTTCATTTGTTAAACCTGCACCTAATGCCGCTTGACGAGCAGGCGCTTGACCTACTCCAGCTTGCAAAACATTGCCCATAAAAACTTCATCAATTTGATCAGCTTTTAATCCTGATTTTTCTAATGCACCTTTGATAGCGATAGAACCTAACTGTGTTGCAGGAATCGAACTAAGTTTTCCCATGAACGATCCAATTGGCGTTCTAACAGCAGAAATAATGTAAACTTCTTTACTCATGTTTTTTTAATTTTGAGTTCAAAGTTAGTAAATTTTCAGTGATTAGACGATTCAAATAAGAGGAATAAATAGGACAAAATTTATTTATGTTTTCGTTTTGATATGTGCGCATAATGCTTAATTTTGCCGAAATTTTTTAATAATGAAATTATATATTTATTCAATCATTTGTCTATCAACACTTAACTTGTTTTCACAGAAAGATAGCACAAATACAAAAAAAGACACTAATTATTGGTAAGCTAAATCAATTTTTGGTTTAAACGGTACCCAAACTTCTTTCATTAACTGGTCTGCTGGTGGTAGAAATAACATTTCCGCCTTGGCATTTGTTGATTTTAGCTTAAAATATCAAAGAGATAACTTAAAATGGAGTAACGATATCAAATTGGCTCTCGGAGGTCTAAAATTTGTTGATAGTACCACCGGTCTGAAACAAGGAATGCAAAAGACAGATGATCGCATTGATTTGGCAACATCATTTGGTTATGAGTTCAAGAAAACCTGGTTTTACACCTTGGTTGGAGGTTTCAAAACACAATCATTGGATGGATTCAACTTTCCAAATGACTCCATCCGAGTTTCAAAATTCATGGCGCCTGCTTATTTAAGTTTTGCCTTGGGAATTGAATATGCTCCCTCAAAGGATTTCAATTTATTCCTTTCTCCAATAGCAGCAAAAATAACCTATGTAAAAGATGAGACATTAGCAAATGCGGGAGCTTTTGGAGTTGAAAAAGCTGTTTATGATGATTTGGGAAACCTTATTAAAAAGGGACTAACACAACGAAATGAAATTGGATCTTATTTAAAAGTACGCTACAACAAAGAAATTGCTAAAAACATTGAATTAAAATCCAGACTAGAGCTTTTCTCAAATTATCTTGAAAACCCTCAAAACATTGATGTAAATGCCGAGCTAATTTTTCTTTTTAAAATCAACAAATGGTTTACTTCAACTATTCAATGGAATCTAATTTATGATGATGACATTGAAATTCGTGATGTAAAAGGAAAAACAGGACCAAGAACGCAATTTAAATCTTTGTTTGGTTTAGGAATTGCATATACGCTTCAAAACTTTAAGTAAT
>JBIKSI010000229.1:0-3191 GCA_044348665.1 Crocinitomicaceae bacterium | reverse complement strand
GAAAATTGATTTAGAATAGTTCCCTAAATGATAAAAATTTACCTTTGTTAAAAATTCTAGTATGCTCAAAAAAGTTCTATCCATTTTATTTTTAGTATTTCAATTCCTCTGTTTTTCACAAAAAGTTGAATTTGGGTTGAGTTATTCTTATTCACTTTCTACTCCAAATAGTATTATCGGTCAGCAAGAAAAAACGATTTATGATAGTGAATTTTCAATTTCAAATATTCGTGGTTCACTTGCAAGTGGCTCTAGTTTTGGCTTGAATTCTTCAATAAAAATTCATCCCAATGTGAAGTTGAGTTTAGGATACGATTATTTACAAAACAAAGAAACACTTTTTATGAATAGTGAATTAAATTATACCCTATCAAAAACCATTGGATCAGCCAAGCAACAAAAACTTTATCCTGGGATTGTATTTTTTATTCCTATTAAAAAGCTGAATTTCTATTTTAAAACTGCATTAGTTGTGCCTCTAAAAACTGAGACATATTTCGAAGATTTTGCTTCCAGCGAGCTCTCAGGAAACTATTTTTATCAGAAAACTGCTGTAAAATACAACTATGTTACTGGATATCAAAATGTAATGGGGGTAGAAATTAATTTACATGAAAAGTTAAAGATTGCTTTTTCGTTGGAGTCAATTTTGTTAAACATGAGATTGAAAAATAGCGAAATTCTTAGTTTTGAAGAAAATCAAAGTAATCAACTATCTAATTTAAGCACGTATGATAAGCAAACGAATTACGCTGAAAATTTGAATAATTTTTCTAATAATGCGAATTATAATAACCTGTATAGCGAAACCCAAGCAAAAGATGAATTAACAAGTAAACATGATTATTCGAGTGTTTCCTTGAGGTTTAGTGTAATTTATATCTTTAAATATAAAAAAAAATAAAAAAAGTTTTAAAAAAACTTGCGGGTTAAAATAAAAGCTGTACCTTTGTGCCACAAATACAGTTTTTCATAGAATTGATTTGGGTTTTATAGTTTTAGCATGGTTTAATGAAAAGAGGAGTAAATCTAATTGGTGTACTCCTCTTTTTATTTTAACATAATTTCACATTTTTCTTGCAGATTTAATTTTTTGTTTCTATTTTCGAAAAAAAATTAAATATAAAACTATGAAATTCCTGATTCTGCTTTTTCTTGCTACTTTTTCATTAACTTCTTATTTTTCACAAACACAAGGTATTGCATATACGACAGTGGGAAAAGGTGTTGCCACAACTTTTGTTACGGATTATCATTGTTTAGGGATTAATAATTCAGCTTTAGGTTGGGGTACGGGATATGATAAGTATAAAACAACGACAGGTGGTTTTGAAATGAATGGAGGAATGTATTCAGATGCATTAAACAGTACAAAATTGAAAAAGTTTGGCAAAACTATTTATAATCAAATAAGGAAAGATTCAACAACAAAAGAGATTGATTGGAATGCTCAACGTGAGGCAGCTGCTGAGTATGCAGAAAAAGGAATCGCTATTGATGGACAATACAATTGGGGAGGATTTGCGTTTCAGTCAAAACGTTTTGGTGGAATTGCGTTCAACGTCACAGAAAGTTACAATTGGTATTCTAAATTAAACCCAGAGCTCACAGACATAATATTTAGGGGGAAATTAGCAAACTATTTTGATTCTTTAACCGTAGTTGTTGGCTTAGATACATCTGTGATAGCAAATGCTGATACCCTTTCTCAAGAAACTATGGATAATGTTATATTGGGGAATATTTCTGTACCATTAAAATTGAGTGAATTGACCAAAGGTTCTTCCATTCGAATGGTTTGGAATCGTTCGTATAATTTCGGTTATGGAAGAAAAGTTTTCGGAAAGGATTCTACTTTTGCACTTTATGCAGGAGTTGGAGGACGTTTTATACAGTCTATGGCCATGTTTGAGTTAGAATCGAATGATGATGGATTGTTTTTTGCTTCCTCACTTTCACCATCATTTAAAATAGATTACGGTGAAGTTGCAAAATCAAATGTTTCTTCGTTTTTAAATTACAAGGGCGGGATTCCTCCTGCTGTTGGAAATGGTTATGGAGTAGATTTATCGGTAAGTGCAATCTTATTTAATAAATTAAAGGTAGCAGCATCTGTAAATAATATTGGGAGTGTTGAGTACAAAAGAAATGTTTACCGTGTGAAAGATACTTTGGTTGGAAATATTGGTATTCCTGGAATGGGGGATGAAAATTTAATGGATGGGATTGATCAATTATTGACGAATGGGTCTATTTTAACCCTTGTTGGTGAGGAGAAATACAAGCAAAAAAACGCATCAAATTTTCGAATAGGAGCAAGCTTTCACCCTTTTAAGTTTTTAGCTTTTGGTTTTGATTTGGTAGCGCCTTTCAATAAAGAAAATCCAGGCAGCATTCAAAATGCCATTGTTTCTTTTGGTGGAGATATTAAACCTGTAAAATGGTTGCAAATTAGCATTGGCTACCTTGGAGGTGGAATTTACAAAACCAACATGCCAATGGGAATCAATTTTATTTTCAGAGAAGGAAAATATGAAATGGGAATTGCTTCACGCGATGCTTTGGCATTTTTTACAACAACATCGAATACCGTTTCAGGTGCAATGGGTATTGCGAGAATTAGATTTTAAAGCATTTTCAATAATTCCTTTAATTCATTTAAAATCAAGGCGGTTGCTCCCCAAATCACTTTGTTTTCTAAATCAAAATAAGGAATATTATTTAATGTGTATTCTCGATTGATTTTCATATCAGTGTATTTTACTTTTGAATCATCTAACAATTCATTGATTTTGACACTGAAAATTTCTGAAACTTCGTAATCATCTTTCATAAAGTTTGGCTGTTCTTGAAGTAAAAAAACATGGGCTTCAACATGAAAATTACTGACAGGAATAAAAACTGGAGTTAATTTCCCCAAATAATTTTCTTTTGGCAATTGAATACCAATTTCTTCATGACTTTCTCGAATAGCAGTTTCAAATAGATCTTGGTCATTTTCTTCTTTTTTTCCACCTGGAAAACTTACTTGACCGCTATGATTCCCTTCATATTCAGGTCGTTGAATTAAAATTATTTCATCTAAATTTACTAAGATTACCGCAACGCTTGATTCCCGATAATTATCTGATTTACTTTTTGCAATGCTCGATAACGGTCTGTTTAATGGTGCCATTTGTGCGTGCGCACTT
>JBIKSI010000228.1:0-3207 GCA_044348665.1 Crocinitomicaceae bacterium | reverse complement strand
TCTTCTTTGATAGCTTCAATAGCAACTTTTGCTTTGAAAGCAGCACTAAATTTTCTTCTTTCTTTTTTCATATTCAACTGTTAAAATTACAATTTAATCAGTTGTCCGAAAAATGGGGAGTATTATACTATACTTGCTGCTGGAGTTCTATATATTATTGTCACAGGAAATGGAAGTGAAATTGGTAATTTTGCAGCGAACGGATATGGCAAGCACTCACCAGGTGAATACAATTTAATGGCAGCAATTGTTGCAGAATTTGTGATGACTTTTATGTTTTTATTGATCATTCTTGGTGCCACGGATCCAAGATCTCCGAAAGGATTTGCAGGACTGTCAATTGGGATGGCACTTGTCTTAATACATTTAATTAGTATTCCTGTCACTAATACCTCGTTAAACCCTGTTCGAAGCATCAGTCAAGCTTTATTTGTTGGAGATTGAGCATTGTATCAATTATGGCTTTTTGTCGTTATTCCAATTTTTGGCGCAGTTTTGGCAGGATTATTTTACAACTTTTTTTTGAAATCGGAATAAAATTAAAGACCAAATGGATAGTGTTTTGAATGTAAAATAGCGATGTAAGAGGACATTAATTTATACAAATTGAATCGCTTATTTGAAAAAGAAAAATCAATATCTAAGGATCATGGAATTTTAAAAACATTCATGTGTAACTTAAGAGGGAATTAGAAATAAAATCATCTATCAAATCCAGTTTACTTGTTCCAAAAACTATATTTTGAAATGATAAACTTTGTTCCATTTTGAATCATGAATTAGCTTTATAAATAATCCAATTAAATTTCTATCTTTGCAAAAAAAAATATAAATGGCATTAAAATGTGGAATTGTTGGTTTACCAAACGTAGGAAAATCAACCTTATTTAATTGTTTATCTAACGCAAAAGCGCAATCGGCAAATTTTCCTTTTTGTACAATCGAACCAAATGTTGGGACAATCTCCGTTCCAGATTTACGTTTGGAAAAATTGGAGTCGATTGTGAATCCTGAAAGGGTAGTGCCAACAACCATGGAAATTGTAGATATTGCAGGTTTAGTAAAAGGTGCATCTAAAGGTGAAGGATTGGGAAATCAATTTTTGGCAAATATTAGAGAAACAGATGCCATTATTCATGTTTTAAGATGTTTTGATGACGGAAATATTATTCACGTAGATGGTTCAGTAAATCCTATTAGAGATAAAGAGGTTATTGACATTGAATTGCAATTAAAAGATTTAGAAACAATTGAAAAAAGAATTGCTGCTCTTGCTCGTTTGCTAAAATCAGGTGATAAGGAAGTTTTGAGAGAAAACGATTTGTGCAGTCGAATCAAAACACACTTAGAGCAAGGGAAATCTGTTCGTGCTATGGAAGTAGATGAGAAAGAAGCAGAAATATTACCTAAATTACAATTAATCACATCGAAACCAGTTCTTTATTTATGTAATGTAGATGAAGCTTCTGTGAAAAATGGGAATAAATACGTGGATCAAGTTCGCGAAAATGTGAAAGACGAAGATGCTGAGGTTTTGGTAATTGGTGCTAAAATTGAAGCAGATATCACGGAACTTGAAACGTATGAAGAACGTCAAATGTTTTTGGAAGAATTAGGTCTTGAAGAACCTGGAGTAAATCGTTTGATTCGTTCCGCTTATGACTTATTAAAACTTGAAACTTACTTCACCTGCGGAGTGAAAGAAGTGAGAGCTTGGACAATCACTAAAGGAATGACGGCTCCAAAAGCTGCTGCTGTTATTCATACGGATTTTGAAAAAGGATTTATTCGTGCTGAAGTTATGAAATATGAAGATTACACTACACTTGGTTCTGAAGCAGCCGTGAAAGATGCTGGAAAATTTAAAGTGGAAGGTAAGGAATACATTGTGCAAGATGGAGACATTATGCATTTTAGATTTAATGTGTAATCTAAATTTGAATAGTAAATAAGCTTCAACCTTAATTAGTTGAAGCTTTTTTATGAACTGAAAATTTAACAATTGGTATAAAAAAAAGTAAGACTCTAATCCTTTTTTCTAAACTTTAACTGCAAAGTGTGTACAAAATTTCTCAATATTTGATCCTTACACGTTCTATAATGTTGATGATTTGTTGCTCTGAAAAATGCTGAAAGTTCTGCTTTTCCAATTCGGAAATCAACTAATTGAAGTAAATCGATAATGTCTTCATCCTTCAAACTCAACGCGATTTTTAATTTTCTGAAAATAATGTTGTTATTCAACAGTGTTTCGTTCACCACATCTTCTCCGTCTTTTTTTCCTCGTTTATCGATTATAAAACCGTTTAAAAAGGCTGCCAATTCATAATCTGGAATAATTAAGTAATCTTCTGCATCCTCTTTTTTAAGCCAAGAACAAACTTGTGCGCGATTTGCCGTAAATCCAGAAAGCGAAAAAATTCGAATAAGTTCTGCATCATCCAAATCAAAAGTAAAACGGAGTCTGCGAATGATTTCGTTGTTTGTCATAAATCAAGATTTAATCCAGTTAACGATTTCATCGTCAGTAGGCAACACATTATAAGCAATCATTTTTTCGATGGAACCATCCTCATTAATTAAGTATTTTTGGAAATTCCATTTCACTTCTGTATTTGTTTCGCTTGTCAACCATTTGTAAATTGGATGCGGATTTTCACCTAAAATATCAATTTTTGACATCATTGGAAAAGTCACACCATAGTTTTTTTGACAAAAGCTCGCAATTTCAGCTTCTGTACCAGGTTCCTGTTTTCCAAAATCATTGCAAGGAAATCCAAGCACAACAAAACCTTTGTCTTTGTATGTTTGATACAACTCTTCAAGTGGCTCATAGTGAAATGTATAACCACATTCTGAAGCAGTATTTACAATTAAGATTTTCTTACCTTTTAAGGAAGTTAAATCAAATGCTTTACCGCTAATATCGTTTATTGAGAAATCAAATAAGTTCATTTTTTATATGTTTTGAGTATATTTTATATCGATAATATGAAACAAATGAAAAGGCAACAAAAATTCCAATGGTGTAATAAATCCAATTTGGAATCACAGCCAATCCATCCCCTTGTGCGTAAGAATGTAAACCTACAAGGTAAAAATTCACACCAAAAAAGGTGAATAAAATCGCTCCGTAACCCCAAAGAGATACTAAATTAAAAGTGAATTTACCGCTTAAAGCTGGAATATAGCGCAGGTGTAAGATAA
>JBIKSI010000227.1:0-3219 GCA_044348665.1 Crocinitomicaceae bacterium | reverse complement strand
CTACCAAATTATTTTTTTCCCAATTCTTCAATTCAATGAGGTAAAGTATATCCTTCTTTTGGTCGTACCAACAAGCATCCATTTCGGCAAAATTGTTTTGAATTGCTTTGTAACCTGCACAATCACATAGCCTGAAATAGTTATTGTCTGGAAAATTTAACGTTACTGAACTTTCTGTAATCGGCATTCTAAAAACTATTTTAGGTCAATATATATTTCTTCATCATACATTTTAAGCGCTTCATCTATTATAGAATTTGAGGGTAAAACTCCATCAATTAAGTCGTGAAATGAGTTACTTACGGACTTAGGTATTTCTCGTCTCAAGTTCCAGCAATTTATATTTAAATTGTCTCTTTTTGCACAATTCGCAAGTTGTTTAATTACAAAATAACTGTGAGTTGCAAGAAATATTTGAACTCCCGCTTTACTCATAGCAACTAACATTTCTACCATTTGTCTAATTGCGTCAGGATGTAAAGCTGTTTCTGGTTCATCCATAAATAGGATAGTACCTTTGCCTAATTGCCTGTTAGTTAATAAAGTGGTAAGAATTCCAATTTTTTTAATTCCTTCAGCTGTTTGTTGCATTGCAAATTGCTGATTCCCTTTCTTAAAAATAAAAGGTTGTTCTTTTTGTCCAGTTTGCTCAATTTTCCCTTCAAATAAATCTTCAAGAGTTTGATTAATTTGGCTTAACTCACTTGCAACGAGTCCCTTAGTTGTTGGAAGGTCTAGGGCATTTATTAAATCTAAGTAAGTGTCATCAAAGCCCGAACTATAAAAATTCAATCTTAAATTTCTAATGTCATTAAAAGCTGTTAATACTTCTTTGGCTGGAATAAATAATGCGTTGATTGAATTATTGGTTAATGGCTCAACATGATCAGTACAAGATGAAATTGATTTTTCAGTCCTGTCACCGAATGAAAAATAAATGTCTTGTTTATATTGACTGTTATTCCCTTTTACGGTAATATTTACATCAAGCTTTTCTTTACTACCTTTTTGTACTAAGTCACCAAGGCCATTTTTACGAGGCATGAAGGTATCAAAAATTTTGTCGGATAGTTCTTTCTTGAATGAAACGTCAGAATATTGGGATTTTAGACTATATATTTCTAATGATTTTACCGTCGCATAAAGAAGTTTGAGTAACCCAGTCTTGCCGGTGTCATTCTTTCCAATTATCACGTTTATAGATGGAATTTCATTTACACTCAGTTCTGTATGAGCCATAAAATTCTTTATCGTTATAGAGCTTATCATCTTCTTTTATTTCAGATGATAAATTTAGGTTATTTTAATTTATAATGTTGGTTTACAATTGTCTTTTTACATTGTGCACTTACTGGTTTGTGGCTAGGTGGCAGAGCCGTGTATAATCCGGTTGCCGTTATTAAATGCACACATTGCAAATCTGGCAACATGAGAACAATTTTGGTGTTCGACCAGCGCTGGCCACCAATCTATCACATGCAATAGCCAAAACTTCCATTTCCTATTAATCCATAACACTTTTATAGCATGCTTAACCCGTTCCATTCAACCGGATTTTCAATGGCTTAGTCTCCAGCCACCACGAAAAGCTAGCTGTTAGCGGTAGATTTTATTTTCTTCAATCTCATTTTTAATTCTTTCTCTAATATTAATTTTTGCATCTGTGAAAACAAATATTCCTGTCCGATATTCTCTTGCATATTGGTTAGTTATTGAGTCTGCAAGAATTGATTTTTGAAAAAATGGTGATGTTTCTTGTAATTCTTCACTTACTTCTTCGGCTTCTTTTACTCTAATTAAGTTTTGAAATTTTTTTGATAAGTCAAACCAATTTATGTAGTCTGCATTGAAAGTAACTGCTTTTAAATTTTGTTTTGTGTAGTAATTTATTGCCCCTGCTTGTCCATAATTATCACAAAGAATAAGCGTATTGTTTTTGTTTGGTAAAGTTAAATAAACACTATCCACTTTTAATGCTAATTCTTTCCATCCAAGCATGTCTGCAAAATCCTGTGGCAACAAATGGTCTTTACCATCTTCCCAACGCAGCAAACCTAACTTTTTGTAGTTTTCTGAATGTTGAACAATGTATTCAGGGCTTTTATTTGGAAAAGCAACATTATATATTGGAATAAATAATATTAAGGGAAGTGTAATTGCAACTGGTTGTAAATATTTTCTCCAACCGTCTTTCAAAACATCTGCAAGATAAACAGAACCAAAGGCAATGTAAATTGGATAAACGCCAATGGCATAATAATCTTTTGCCTTAAAATAAAGAAAGGCTATTAAGGTGAAAAGGATAGAGAATAAGAAAAGTCTATATTTTTGGAAAGGCTTATAAAAAAGCAAAGAATAAAATGATGATAAGATTACGAATAGTGAACCCATGAAAAAGATTAACTGGTTTTTCAAAAAGTCAAATCTGTTTACATTTATCAATTGAGTTTCTGCTAATTGTTTTAAATGATGAAATACTGGAAAATAATTATTGTATTGCCATACAAGATTTGGTAAAATTAGAACCAAGCCTAATAGAACGGCAAAATACAGACTGGATTTTAAGAATATTCTACGATGTTCAGTTAGCAACAATGAAGGTAAAAGTCCAATCAATAGAAAAATAATGTTGTATTTATTTAAAAAGCCTATTGCAAATACTGTTGCTCCTATATAAAGCCATTTTGCATCATCCGTTTTGATATGTTTTAGTAGTATAAAGTATAAAAACGTCCAACTTAAAATATCAAATGAATTGGGCTGATACAATGTGTTTAGTCGCAATAGTGCTGAAAATAAGACACAAGTTGCCCCTAAAATCAAAGCAAACAGGTTTCCATTTAATTCTTCTATAGCTTTCCAGACTATAAAAATTGTCAATGCACCGTACAAGGCAGGGAAGAACTTAATCCAAAAAATTGAATTTCCGAGTAACTGAATGATGTAAGATGTCCAAGAAGTAAAAGGTGGTACAGAAAGATAGCCCCATGCCAAATGATTTGCTTGGTCAAGATGCAAATATTCGTCTCGTTGCAAGTCATACCCACTACTTAGCAGTAAAAATTGCAGCAAGAATTTAAGTCCAATAAAACCTATTAAAATGGTCGTCTTTTTTGTCATTGAGAAGTGTCTATTAAAGTACCGCATAACGCCTCGTTTGAGCAATTCAAAATAATCTGCCTGATAGAAAATCCCTCTCTGAAGAGGCGGTGAATCTCG
>JBIKSI010000226.1:0-3227 GCA_044348665.1 Crocinitomicaceae bacterium | reverse complement strand
TCTTTCCAAATTCCATTGATATTTTTTATTTTATTTTCTTTTTTTTCATACAGAAAAAAAATTGTTATTTTAGCGAAAAATTTAAGAAAAAGAGATGATTAAAATCACGAGCTTTGAAGAAGGTGAAATTTATAAAGATTATCTAAAAAGTTTTGGTGAATTTAAAAGTTACCCTCATTCAACAGAAATGTATGGATCAGGTTATTGGATAAAGAAATATTATAAAATATCTGATTTTGTTAAATTAGACAATTGGGATATTCAACATGGGGTGCCTTTCTTTGATGAAATTCCTTTTTATTTGAAAAATATAAAGACTACTGTTTTCGTTTTCAATGAAATTCAAAGAGCAAATTACGAGGCTAATAAAATAAAATCCTACGTTAGTGGTTCGCCCTTTATTCTTTGCAGAAAACATGAAAGTATAAAGCTAGAGAAAAACAGAAAAGGAACAATTTGTTTCCCCATACATTCTACTAATGAAATAAGTGTAATTTTTGATTGGGAAAAATATATAAATTCTTTGATGAATTTGCCAGAACAATTTAAACCTATTTCCGTTTGTCTGTATTTCAAAGAAATACAAGACAATGTGCATTTACATTTTATTAACAAAAATATTGATGTATATTGTGCTGGAGAAATAAGAGATAATGATTTCCCATTATCATTCTACAACATATTAAAGAATTTCAAGTATTCATGCAGTAATACTCTAGGTAGTTACACATATTATGCGTCAGAATTCGGAGTGCCTTTTTTCCTACTTAAGCAAGAGTCATCATTTCATAACCATGGCAATGATTCTATTTTTGAAAATTGCCAAACAATCAAAGAAGAAGAGCTTTACAAAGAGAACCTGGAAGAGTATCAATATTTAACTTCAATATTCTCCTTCGAAAATATTTTTGATGACTCAAAAATTCAATTTAATAGAAATTTCTCCGCTCAAAAATTAGGAATTCCAGATCATACAAAATTGATAAACATTTTGAATTTGAAAGCCAGAATATATTATAATTTTGTGAAATTATTTATACGCAACATCATAAGAAAATGAAAATTTCAATTATTACCTGTACTTACAACAGAAAAGAGTCTCTTAATGAGATGTATTCGCACTTCAATGAAGTTAATACATTTCCGATTGAGGATTTTGAAATTATTATTATCAATGATGGAGAAATAAATGTTGATGATTTAGTTGACAATTATGCAGATCTACCAATAAAGGTATATAAGAACAGAGGTAAAGGTTTGGCAGCTGGAAGAAATACAGGTTCATACTTGGCACAAAATGACTTGCTTTTATATTTGGATGATGACATTTTGATAAATGAAAATCATTTGCAACTGCACATTGAAGCTCACAAATCAAATCCAAATTCATTGGTTACAGCAAATCGTTTTGATTCTAAAAAAATGATTGAAGAAGGCCAAAAAACTTCCTTTGGCAGGTATAAACTCGAAAGAGATTATGTGTGGTATGAAATAGATGGTGAAAAAATAGACTTAAGTAAAGATTTCATAGAAATGGCAGGACTAGCAGGATTTAGTTGTAGTTTGACTCGCGAAGATTTCCTTAAAATTGGCGATTTCAATGAACGTTTCCCATTCGCTGGGAACGAAGATTTAGATTTCTATTGGAGGGCAAAAAAAATGGGATATAAACTCATTTTTGACACTAAAAATTATTGTTACCATAATGAACTTTTTAATCTAAACAAAGAAAAGTGGATGTGGCGACAAACAACAGGCATTAAAAGTTTGGTTCATTTTTGTGAGTTAAATCCCGAAAGAAAAGAAACCTATTATTATAAATACAATCTTAAATTCAATAGAAAAGATTCTACAAAAGAAAGAGTGGAAAAAATCAAGCGTTTAATCCTCAGACAAAAACCTATTTTACATTTCTTGTTGTTTTTTATAAAAATGTGTGAAAAAATAAAGCTTCCCGATAAATTCATTTTCAAACTCTACAATTTAGAGTTTATTTCTCGCACAAATAGAGCCTTTAGAGAAGAATTTAGCAAGTTAAAACTTTAATGAATCTAATATTTTAAGTTTTCAATTATGATATTTTCACCTGAGATTGAAAATTCATATTCTTCAAAACACTCATTGATTGCAACAAAGAAAGGTTTAGAACATCCCTTTTCTAGCCAATCATGAAACTCAATTAAGATTACTTTTACTTTAGGTAACCATTCTTGATAATTTGATGAAAACAACTGTTTTTCACTGGTTTCAATATCAATTTTTAAGATATCTATTTCGCTTAATTGATTCTGATTCATAATTGTATCAATGGTTAGTGCACTAATTGTACCAGACAATAAATCCTCTTCAACGACAAATCCCCAGTTTCCATAATCATATTTATCATAGACCCTTAGTTTGGTGTCTTTATTCCATAATCCACAATTTATTGCTTTAATTTTTGGATATTTAATAATATTTTTGGTCAATAAATCAAAATTGCTTTTGTCTGGCTCTAAACAAATTATTACAGCATCAGGTATAGAACTATGAATTTTTAAGGCAAATAGACCAATATTAGCCCCTGCATCAATGACAACTTTAGCAGATTTATATTTGGAAAGGACATGGTATTGTTCATCTAAAAAAACCTGATAAAAAGTTGGCACATCAGATGTACCCTTTCTTAAACTAATGCTATTTGTAAGAGTAGGAACTTTAATGTTATTTACATTTCCAAATGCAAATTTAAAATAAAGAAAAGTTCCCTTAGTTAATCCGAAGGTAGAAAGAAATTTGATAATGAATTTTATTTTATTTTTCATTTTAAGTTGTTTATTTTGTGATTGAGATAAATTAACTTTTTGTTTCAAGAATAAAAACACAAAAGTACCTTATTTAAAGGGCACTAATTATTATAACCCTTACCAATCAAAATATATTTTTCATTGTTTTTATTAATTTTTTCTTCTTCTTTCTCTTTATAAGACCCATCCTTTAAACACCAATTCCAATTTTCATCTCTTTCCCAAAACTTTAAATTTCTATGTTGATCTATAATATAATAAAAGCTGTTTTCCGTCATTCCTATCCATTTCAAAAAAATATTTAAATTTTCAGGCTTCCTATAAATATGGTTTTTTATTAATTCTAAGCCTTCTTCCCTTGAAATTTTATTTAATCTCAGTTCCCTACAAGCATGATCTACAACTTTAGAATAACCATGTTTAATAAATTTAATGTAGTCA
>JBIKSI010000121.1:0-11334 GCA_044348665.1 Crocinitomicaceae bacterium | reverse complement strand
AGTACAGTATTGCCTAAAAATTATCCTTTCAAAAATTTTGAGTATTCACCAAAATTATTTTTCTAATAGGAAATACTCAAATCTAGTTCAAATTAGGGTCTGACTTTTTCAGCAGACCCTAATTATAGAGCCAATTTACAATGAAACAAGATCGTTTTATGATGGTTTGGCTGCCGTTAAGAAAAATGGAAAATGGGGCTTCATTAACGAAAAAGGAGAGATTGTGATCGAACTAAAATACGATGAAATTGAGACTTGGCCTAACAAAGGAGTTCGTACAGCTTATATCGGTAAGGAAGTTTTCAAATTTGACTTAAATGGTAAGCCAATACTGGATTAAGAAATTAATTCAAATTCTCACAAAATAATTTAACATTTTTTCTGTTTTATATTTTATTTGAATTTAGTAGTTTAGTAAAAATTAAAACTGAAGATTATGTTAGAATTGAGTAAAAAAATCCTTAAAACCGTAAGTTTTGATGTCAATTTATTTCATAAAGAACTTAAAAAAGCAATTTCTTGGATTGAAAACAAAGAAGACTTAATCAAACTTAAAGAATGGTGCTTGAAAGAATTTGGTCAAGCTCCACATAACTTAGTATTACAACGCGTATTTATTCAAAGGTAATTAAAACAGCACCTTTATCAACTACATCGCTTGGATTGATGTCAATGGATTTTACTATTCCGACACCATCGGATTTCAATACATTTTCCATTTTCATTGCTTCAAGCGTTAGTAGTTCTGATCCCAATTCTACTTCTTGACCGATAGTTACTGCAACGGACACAATCCTTCCTGGCATGGGAGATTTTAATTGTTTTAATTTTCTAACTTTTACCTTGTTTAATCCTAATTCTTCAATTAATTTATCCAAAGCTCCTTCCTTAGAAATCAAAAATTCACGGTGATTTACCTTTATTTTTAAGCTTCTATTTTCTAGCTGCTCTTCCATCACTTCTCCATGAAATTGTTGATTTTTAAAATTTATAGTAAAAAAGCGATCATTTTCCCAAACTACCGAAGCCTGTTTGTTAGAAATTTCTTTTTCCCCATCTATTTTCCAAGAATGATTTGACATAGCCTAAATTTTTCACAAAAATAATGGAATAATAGTAGAATCCAATTTTTAATAAAGAATAATTATCGTATTTTTGGGCTTCATTCCAATTCATTTTATGAAAAATTACATCATTTTATTGTTTTTATGCTCAAGTTTTAGCTTTTCGACCTTCGCTCAAATTGAATCGGGAAAAACGAAACAAAAAGGAACAAAAACCAAGGAAAAACCAAAAAAAATAATTGGTGAAAGTGAAAAAACCAATCTTGTCTCCTTTTCATACATTTACGGCGAAAGTTTCCGAAATTTCAAAATTACAGACAAAGATTTTGAAGACAATTTTTCATTTAAAAAGGAGGAAAAGGCAATCAAGACATCAAATTTTTACCTAGAATTACAAAGTCCTTTGAAAAAGAATTTCTTTGCAAGTTTTGGAATTGGACATCAAATTTATGGAGAAAATTACAACTTCATCAGTGACACTTCCCTTTCTTATACAACAAAATACACTCATCTTGCGATACCACTAAAAATAGGTTTTGAAACGAAATCGAAAGTGCAATTTTTCGCCTCTACTGGAATTCAAGCACAAATGTTGTATTCTTATAAACGAAGTGAAACAGTTAAAATTGGCGATGAGGAAACAATTACCAATTTCAAAAAGGAAAATTACACGAATTTATTTACACTTACCTCAGTTTCTACACTTGGAATAAGATACAGTATTTCGAATATCAATATCGGAATTGCAGGAGATTATTTTTACCAACTAAATTCAAGTTTTCAAAAACAAAAAGGATATACTCATCACCCTTGGTTTTATGGCATTCGTTTTAGTTTGGGATATAAATTTAACTAAAGTGATTCCAACCTTGCGCCTTCAGATCAATCACAACTCCTTGTTTATCAACAAAATTCACTCCAGAGTTTTTATCTGTAATGTGACCTATGATTGACATATTTGGATTTCCTAAAACTTTTTCATAATCTGATTGAGCAATGGTGAATAACAATTCATAATCTTCTCCACCATTTAATGCGGTTGTGATTGGATCAATGTTAAATTCAATTGCTGTGGACGCAGTTTTACCATCAATGGGAACTTTTTCATCGTAAATTGTGCAACCAACATTACTAGATTTACACAAGTGAAAAATTTCAGAAGCTAAACCATCAGAAATATCAATCATTGAGGTTGGTTTAACATCCATTTGTTTCAAAAGTTGAACAATATCTTTGCGCGCTTCGGGTTTCAATTGACGTTCTAAAAGGTAATCATGTCCATCCAAATCTGGCTGAATATCAGGATTGGCTTTATACACTTCTTTTTCACGTTCCAACAATTGCAAGCCCATGTATGCGCCTCCCAAATCTCCAGAAACAACCAATAAATCGTGTTCCTTTGCTCCATTTCTATAAACAACATCCGATTTTTTTGCTCGACCTAAGGCGGTAATTGAAATCATTAATCCAGATAAAGAAGACGTTGTGTCGCCACCAATTAAATCTACTTGGTAAAAATCGCAAGCTTTTTTTATTCCAGCATACAATTCTTCCAATGCTTCAAGTGGAAAACGATTTGAAACCGCCAAGGAAACTGTGATTTGTTCAGCAATTCCATTCATGGCATAAATGTCTGATAAATTTACTATAACAGCTTTGTAGCCCAAGTGCATCAAAGGTGTGTACATCAAATTAAAATGAATACCTTCAATCAAGCTATCAGTTGACACAAGCATTACTTCGTGCTCTGAAATAGAGATTACCGCTGCATCATCCCCTACTCCTTTGATGGTGTTTGAAACATGCGTTGTAAAATTGGAAGTTAATTTGTCTATCAAAGCAAATTCTCCCAAATCACTTAATTCTGTTCGTTTATCAGTCATGTTGCAAAGTTAAGATTTTTTAGGAAAAGTAAAGGCTTTTGGGAGAAATCAATTTGTTTTTTGGAAACAAAAAAGTGAAAAAGGCTGTTTGAAATTTGTACTTATAAGGATTGCCAATCCAGCTAAGCGGGGTTGTCATTTACAAGATTATTTTCTAGAACATGAATTAAAGATAAAAAAAACGAGCTTTATAATGAAGGTAATATTTTTCATTTTATCTTTTTGAAGATTAGGCGGTATCTTCTATATGTAGCATGTTCGGCTAGTTCAGGATTTAAAGCTATACTTCGGTAAAGAATTAATTCCTTTGAAGTAGCTTTTTTAATTTTAAAATCGAAAAAATAGCGAAGGAAAAAATTATTGAAGACGAAATATCCATCAATAGGTTTAAATGTTGGAATATCAATAGGTAAATTATCTAAACCTTCAACCATGGTCACATCAAATTTTAAATAATCCTTATCTGTTGCACCTTCCAAAAAACTATATTTTAATTTTGCTGTTGCTATATTAGTATCTGTAATATCATGCAACATGTTTTGTGAAATCCCAATTTTATCAGGATACTCCTTCATACTTTTACTTTTGATATATAAATTTCCACTTCCTTGCACTTTATTTCCGTTTTCTAATGGTACAAATTTGAAAAACTTTGCGATGTTCACTGTATCAATATCGAGTAAATAAGAATAGTTTTCGTAAACATCGTCCTTGCTAAAAGTTGAAAGTACTTGTTCATTAATGTGCAATGAAACAAGTTCCCATTCACCATCCAAGCGTTCGTTTAAATGCTTAAAATGAGGCAAGAATGGATCTTCTGGATTATGCTTTTTACAAGAAACGATTAACAAACCAATACAAACAAGTACAAATACTTTTATTATTTTCATTTAAATAAAGATTTAAATTTCTTTTCATTAAAATTAGGATTTTTTTCCTAATTCAGCAAAAAAAATAGAAATACTAGTCAATTTATTGGTGAAACTTAGAACAATAACACCATTTCTTTCTCGATAAAAACTATTTTACCTTCATTTGTTAAGAGTGAAATTCGATTTGATTTGGGGTCAAGTGTTTCTATTTCTAATCGTTGACCTGCTTTAAAAGAATTTTTCTCCAAGGCATTTCCAGTCAAATCAACAAAGGTGTTTTCGATCGATTCTAATACGATTCCGTGTGTTAAATTTGTACTATAATTTGCCTTTTCAACACAAAAATAAATTGAAAAAACAAAGAAAATTGCCACAAATACAGTAAGAAAGCTGAAAGTTTTGCGATCGTTTTTTCGAATAATCAGCATGAAAATAAAAAAAGCTATCAGCAGCGACAAACTAATGGTGATTTTTGTCCAGAATGCTAAGCTATATGCCAATAATTTATTTTTAAAAGCAGCATGCGTAAACTCGTATTCAACAGGATTTCCTATTGCTTTGTTACAAATTTCAATTTGTGTGGCTGCTTCTTTTAAAGTCGGTTTGTACTTTAAACTTTTTTCAAAATACCAAATGGCAGTGCTGTAATTTTTTTCCTTTTGAGCTATTAATCCTAAATTATAGCAAAGATGTGCGTCTTTCGGATGTTTCGACAAATGTTCTAAAAAATACATATTTGCACTTGCGAAATCTTGCTTTTTAGCGCATTCCAAACCGTTTTTGAAGTCTGAATTGATGTTGGCAAATGAACTTGTGTTTACTAATAAACTCACTAATAAAAACAAGGTATATCCTAGAACTTTTTTCATATGTAAATAATTTGTTTTTAAATGGTCATATGGAATACGCCATGTTATTTTCATTAGTGCTTGCGCAATTTGTTTACATGGCTATTTCATAAGTCAAACTAAGAAATTGATTTAATAAGTTCCCTACAAGAATCTAGACAACTAGTAAATGATGCTGCAATAGCTTGTTCATCAAAAGAATAACGTGCTTCTTCGAATTTCACTAAATTTACTTTTGTTTGAGAAATCAATTCTTCACCTACTCCATTTTCTTGCAACAAGTCAATAAATCCTTGTTTTGAAAAATAAAAATCTGGATCTTTTGCCAAGATACTTGCCACAACTTTCAAAGCATCTTCGAGCGCAGAATAAGCTGCTTTCACTTCTCCTTTTTGGTAAAATAATGTTGCTTCTTGAAGCTGTTTTTGAAGTGAAAGTAAATTATTTTTTTGCTTCGATTTTTCCTCTTTAGAAGGCATTTTTTTTCTGCGAATGATAACAAAACCTGATAAAAAAGCAAGTGCCAAAGGACTCAAAACGGAAGGCCAAAATAAGTTAGAATCATAAAAATTTGAACTTTCTTCAAAGGCTTCTTCAATAAATGGAATTTTTTCTTCGCTCTTTTCAACTTGCTGTGCTTCTGGTAATTTTATGCTTGCGTTTTTTGAAGGAATTACCTCGATGGAAAAGCCATCTTTTGTCTTGGTCACATATTTTTTTAACTCTGGATCAAAATAGGAAATTGAAATTGCATCCAATTTTTCATTTTCAGCTTCCAAAAATTGTAAATTGTAACGGTATCTAATTTTTCCTTCTGCCCCGTTCACACCATATTCAATTTCTTCAACGACTTCCGGGTCGCCATAGACAACAACACCTTTTGGAAGATTTAATTTTGGCTTGTTGATGTTTTGCAAGTTACCTTTTCCAGAAATAGTAAGACTTAATTCAATTACCTCGCCCTGTTTCGTTTTGCTTTTATTGATCTCGTAATCCAAATCAAATTTTCCAACTCCACCAATAAAATCTTTTGGCGCTCCTGCTGGAAGAGGTAAAACTTCAATACTTGCTCCGTTGGATGTGAAAGCTATTCGTTCCGAAAAAATGCCGCCATCGGTATATTGCAAGGCCATTTCAAAAGGCTTTATTTTGTATTTTCCAGGCGCGGAAGGAAAAACCAATTGTTTGCCATAAGTAAAAGTCAACACTTGATTCCCTTTAAAATTCTCTCTGCTAAGCAATAAATTACTTGATTTTCCAAGATCTTTACTTTCAGCATTCCCGACAAACTCAAAAGCTTGATACGCCTCTAACATGTTGATATTGAGTCGGGAATAAACTTTCGCTTCTAAAACAACAGATTCACCCTCATAAATTTTACTTTTTGATTTCTGAATAATTCCAAAAACAGGCTGTTTCAAGTTTTTTCTGCTAATTTCTTCCTCATTCTTTTGAGTTGGTTCTTTCTCAACTTTTACCGTCAATTTGTTTGATTTGTAAATTGCTTTTCTGTTTTTAACATAAGCGTAGATGGTATAAGTTCCATTTTCTTTGAAGGCACCGTTTTGAGAAAAATAATAGATGGTATGAACCGTTCCGGAATTGTAATCCATTTCTTGTTCCATTCCGTTCATGCTGCCGTAACCTTGAATAAACTCGTCAGGAAAAACGATTTCTACATTTCCTTCTACGTTTGATTTTACGGTAAAGGTAATTGGATCACCAATTTGCACATTTTTTGTATCAGCACTCAAGCTTACACTTGGTTTCTGGCAAAGCCCAACAAAGGGAATCAATACTGAAAATATGTAAATTAATTGTTTCATTACCAATCTTTCCCTGATTTAGAATTTGAACTTTTACTTTTATTTCCTCCCATTTTTTTCTTGGTTTCCATTTCTTTTTTTGCCAAATCGTCTAGCATACGTTCCGTTTTTTTGTCGGAAAGCTGTGATTTTTTGTTTTCAGAAGAATTTGATTTCGACTGATTTTGATTGGAATTTTGCTGTTTATTTTCTTGCTTATCTTTATTCGGTTCTTGATTTTTATTCTCTTGCTTGTCTTTGTTATCTTTATTTTCCTCCTGATTTTTTTTGTCTTGCTGATTTTTTTGCTTTTTCATTGCTTCAGCAAGATTGTAGCGGGTTTCCTCATCATTTGGATTATTGCGCAAAGACTCCTTGTAAGCATCAATGGCTTCTTCGTATTTTTTTTGTTTTAATTTTGAATTTCCGATGTTGTGGTACGCCTTTGCTTTCTGCATTTTATCGCCTTTGGCAGAACTACTTTGTTTAAAAAGCTTTTCTGCCTTTTCAAACTCCTGCGCTTTGTATGCACTTTGCCCCATTTCATCAGATAAATCGATGTTTTTTGGTGCGTTTTTTTGGGCAGATTTATATTTCTGATACGATTGAACATAATCGCCAGCTTTGTACAATTTTCGAGCTACCTGCAGTGAATCTTTCCATTGCTGGGAAAATGCAAGCTGAGAAAAAAGGATAAAAATGCTATATAAAACCAAATGCTTCACAACTTGCAAAACTAAAATATTAGAATTACATTTTTGGTTAAAATCTGTTAATTCTTTAAAATCTTATGATTTTTTTACACAAAAAGTCGTTAATAATCCCATTTCTGAGTGAAACTGTTGAAGAAATTGACACCAACTTTAAAATTAATATTGGCTTTTTCGAAAGTGTTATCAGCAGTTACTGCATAAATTCCAATTTTAAAAACTTCCTTTCTAATTCTAAATTTCCGTTCCAAACCAGCATAAAATTCAACTTGCGCAAATTTTGCATCTGGGATAATTAAAAATCCTCCTCCAATGGTTTCTTCCAATTTTAATTTGTTGATTAACCAAACTTTATTTAAGAAAAAGCCTTTAAAATGATGGATGTAATTAAATTGCATGAAACTGTTGGAAGTATTTAAAGCTGTATCTAAAAGTTGTAATGAATTTGTAGGATTGGAGAAAAAATATCGATCAGAAGTTCTGAAAAATCTATTTTCAATCAAACGTAAATCTTTTTTTCTCAAAAACATTCCAGAAATGAATTTCAATTCGGAAACTCCCAAGGTATTAAGTGTAATTTCATCATTTGCTCTTAGTTCGAGGTAATCAAAGTCGGCTTGCGTTGAAAAAACGTTTGGAAGTCCTTTTTTGTACTGAAGATTTAGCACTGGCCAAGGAGAACCCAAAACAATCTTTTTATTTTTTCGAATAATGTACTTTTGCTTGAAATGGTACTCAAAATCAAGCGTTGTAAGTAAAATTTTATAACCTTCAAATGATTGTGGTTTGGCAAACATTCCAAATTCAGAAATCCAACTTGGATATTTTAAACTATCAATTGATTGACGGTTAGAATACAGAACATTTACATTCATATACAAGCCGTTAAATACTTCGTGGCGGTGACTGACTTCAAACTTTTTATTACGGACACGGTTTCCAGGGGCAAATGTTCCTTGAATGTTTTGGTAATTTGTCACAAAATCATAGACATCACCGACATTGAAAGATATTTTTGCAAAACGTTTGGGATTGTAAGTAAAACTGCCGCCAAAAGAACCTTTTACATCCTTATTTAAAAAACCATAATCAATGTAAGGATTTACTGAAAAAGCTTTTCCATTTTTAAATTCCTTGGAATAATGAACATTAAGTCGGTGACGATATCCACCTACCCCAAAAGGAACCACTTGTTGAATTAATCCATCCACAGAAAACTCGTACTTTTTGAAAGAATTTACATGCCCAACTTGTCCGAAAATCAAATTTAAGAATTTAAATTCATTTCTTAAACTATCCATTTCTCGCAAATAACTATCACTTTCATGGTAGTTTATGATGCTATCTTGCTGATGAATAAATTTTTTCTCAATATCTTTTAGGGTAAAAGGTCTTTTTGAATTCCAAAAACTTGTATCTTTATCAAAAGCATCATCCGTGTAAGTAGCTGTTTCCAACCAGAAGTTTTTCTTTTCGTCAGCTACTTCAAATTTGTAATCAGCATAATTTAAACGAATCAAACCGTTGATAATCGTTTTTCCTTCCTTGATGTTATAAACAAATTCACGTCTTGTAGGAACTAATCTTTCTCGAATTTTTTTGTAATCGCAAATTAGTACGATTTCCTTAAAGTAAGTCAATGCTCCTGGGTTAATTCCTAATTGATACGAAACAACTTCCCATTTCTCATCTCGGATAAAAATTGTTCCATCAAAAAGTGCTTCTTGCTCAAACCGAGGTTTTACTTTTATTTCATAAACAAAACTGCTATCCGCATCAATAAATGAACTTTCTAAATAAAAATTGTAGTAAATAAAAGCATTGTATGCCAAAGGAGAAACGATTGGATTTTGACTTAGTTTCGGTGCCTCGATAAGGTTTTCGAAGATATTGATGTGCGCATCTTTTAAACTTGTTACGAACATGTACGGATCACTTTGTTGACCGATTGTTGGAGCAACTAGTTCTTCTGCACCAGATTGAATTCCGATACTTACTCCGCCTGAAAATGCCTTGTTAGCATCAGAAAAATCATTAAATGCATAAAATTCATCCTTAAATTTTGCTGGTTTTTTATATGAAGTTAGAGCTCGCCATTCGGATAAATTAAGTTTTTCTTTTCCGATTATGGAATCTTTGACAATGGTATCTAATTTGTCTTTTTCAAGCGAGGTAAAACAATAGGTATCGCAGCTAAATTCACTCACTAAATCATAGAAATAGGAACGTTTATCAATGACTTGTTTCATGATTTCTTTTCCGCGCTCTTTTGTTGTTTTGCCAACAATCACCACTTCGTCAATTTCTTGTATTGCAGGTTTCATCACAAAATCCAGGGTGTTAAAATTTTCATGAATGGTGATTTTTTCCGTGTGAATTTCAAAACCAATTGCCGAAACGGATACTTCATACTCACCAGCCTTCAGTTCTAAAACATAATTCCCATAGGCGTTTGCAACGGTTCCGTAACTTGTATTTTTAATTCGAATTTTCGCAAATGGCAATTCACTTCCTTGATTGTCAATCACTTTACCTTTTAAAGATTGTGAAAAAATCAAAGAGTTAAGGGCGATAAATAATACTAGTAAAACTGTTTTCAATGCTGTAATTTTTGTTTAAGACTTTTAAAAGTACTAAAAGTTACATCAGATTGCTTAATTTTGAAAAAAAAATTATGTCAAGAATAATTGAACTAGACAAAAAACACGTTTGGCACCCGTTCACACAGATGCAATCAGCACCAGAACCCTTGTCAATAATTCGAGCAAAAGATTCTATATTATACACCGAAGACGGAAAAACATATTTAGATTGCAATTCATCTTGGTGGGTAAATATTCATGGACATGGCAATGAATACATTCAAGATGCGATCAATCAGCAGTTTGGTGAAATTGACCATGTGATTTTTGCTGGCGCTACACATCCAAAAGCGGTTGAATTGGCAACTCGGATTTGCAAAATTTTGCCTAGCCAATTTGAAAAAGTATTCTTTTCTGACAACGGGTCCACAGCGGTAGAAGTGGCATTGAAAATGGCATTTCAATTTTGGGACAATCAAAATATTAAAAAAACAAGAATTTTAGCCTTGGAAGGAGCTTATCATGGCGATACTTTTGGCGCAATGTCTGTGAGTCAACGTGGAGTTTTTAATAAAGCCTTCGAACATTTCTTTTTTGAAGTGGATTTCATAGATTTCCCAACACAAGCAAAGGAAAAAGAATCATTAATTCAAGCAGAAAATCTATTTAAAAGTGGAGAATTTGCAGCTGTGATTGTGGAGCCAATTGTGCAAGGTTCGTCAGGAATGAGAATGTATCGACCAGATTTTCTAAATCAATTGGTAAGCTTGGCGAAAAAATACGAAGTTTTGGTGATTTTCGATGAAATCATGACAGGATTTGGTAGAACAGGAAAGTTGTTTGCCATGAACTATTTACAAGTCGAGGCAGACATTGTTTGTTTATCAAAAGGACTCACAGGCGGAGTTTTTCCATTGGGTCTAACAGTTAGTAGGCAAGCAATATTTGACGCATTTTTGTCCGAAGAAAAAACTAAAGCCTTACTGCATGGACATTCTTTTACAGGAAATCCATTGGCATGTGCTGCAGCCTGCGCAAGTTTAGATATAATCGAAGATGCACAATTTTTTGATGACATTGATCGAGTTTCAAGAAAACATACGGCATTTTATCAGAAAATAAAAAATCACGCACAATTAGCCGATATCAGACAAACGGGCACAATTCTTGCCTTGGAAATAAAAGTTGAAAAAGATGGATATTTTTCCTCGATTAGAGATCAGGCATATTCTTATTTTCTTGAAAACGGCATGCTTTTAAGGCCTTTGGGTAATGTGATTTTTCTAAATCCACCCTATTGCACCACTGACGAGCAATTAAATTTTATGTATGTGAAAATGGAAGGCTTTTTAGATTCACTAAGTTAATTATTAACGTTTTAACACAAACTGTTAATATCTATTTTTGAAAAGTGGCATAATTTTAGTACCTTCGTAGTAAATAAAATTCCATTATGAAAACGATTTTTTCCATTCTTTTATACTTCTTTGTATTTACATCCTTTTCGCAAAGTGCTTCCAAATACATGAATAAGATTTCCAACGAAGCAAAAACAGTAAGAAGTGCAACC
>JBIKSI010000120.1:0-11346 GCA_044348665.1 Crocinitomicaceae bacterium | reverse complement strand
TTATTTGAGTTTATAGTTTGTTCAAAATTAATAAAAAAAACATTAAAAGTGTGAAAAAAAATACAAGAATTATTGAAATCCTATCTTATTTTATAATTGTTTACCGCTTCTCTAACACTTCCATGCTTGATTAGCAGTTGATTAGCCTCTTCATAAGAAATATTCAGTTTTTCTTGTACCATCTTGGTGCCTCGATCCACTAATTTGTCATTACTCAATTGCATATCAACCATTCTATTTCCTTGAACCCGTCCTAATTTGATCATTAAGCTGGTAGAAATCATGTTTAATATTAGCTTTTGAGCCGTTCCGGATTTCATTCGCGTGCTTCCTGTCACAAATTCTGGACCTACAATAGGGCAGAGGGCATGTTTTGCAAGTTCACTAAGTGGACTTTCGGGGTTACAGCACAATCCTGCTGTCAAAGTCCCAATTTCGTTCGCTTTTTCAATTCCTCCAAGCACATAGGGCGTAGTTCCAGAAGCAGCAATTCCTAGTAAAATATCTTTTGAATCTATTTGGTATTCAGACAAATCGATCCATGCTTGGTTTCTATCATCTTCCGCAAATTCAACAGCCTTTCGAATCGCTTTGTCTCCTCCAGCAATGATTCCTACTACCATATCATGCGGAACTCCAAATGTTGGTGGACATTCACTTGCATCAACAACTCCCAAACGACCACTTGTTCCAGCTCCAATGTAAAACAATCGCCCGCCATTTTTCATTTTTTCAAAAGCTTCATTTACAAAAGCTTCGATTTCTGGAATTATTTTTTGAATCGCAACATGCACTTTTGCGTCTTCCGCATTGATGTTTGTGAGTAATTCAAGTGTGGACATTTTGTCTAAATCTTGATAATTACTTTCGTTTTCCGTAATTCTTTGCATGAAAATTAATTAAATTAAGTAGGCGTAAGTTTCGTTTTCGTTGAATTCAATTTCTACTCGATCTTGTAAGGTTGTAGACAAACTTAATCCAACATAATCGCATTTTATAGGGAATCTGCGATGCGTACGGTCAACTAAAGTTACTGTTTTGATTGTTTTTGTCTCTTGCTCCAACAGCTTTGTTAAGGCATATTGCATGGTTTTTCCTGAATTCACGACATCATCTACCAAAATAAGGTAAGCATTTTTGAATTTCACACTCTCAATGGATGATTCAATTGTATGTTCAAGTGGGTTTTCTTTGTTGATAGTTAATTCAAAAACTTCTACTAGAATATCGGAATTGGATTCCACAATTTTTCCAATTTCATGTGCGATTAAGCTTCCATTTCCGCAAATTCCAGCGATAAATAATTTTTCGTTTTCAGGACAATTCTCAATGATTTCGTGAGCAATTCTCGTGATTTTTTGAAAAATTTGTTCTTTATTTAGGATTTTATTCATGTTAAAATTCGTCGATTAATATGCTATTAAATTTACTTGTTTTTGTTTTGTAGTTTTTAAGTTCATTCGCCATTTTGAGATACGGAATTAGTAAAAAGATAAAAACTAGCTTAATTAGAAAAATAAATACATTTAAGATGATGGAAGAATTGATAATTGGTAAAACGATTGATATCAAAGATGCAAGTGTAAAAAAGGCATAGATGATAAAGCCTACATACACCGCCCAAGCTTTACTTTGTCCAGCTTTATATGCGCACAAGAAATACATGAAAATAAAGGGGATTTCCGAAATTGCAGCAAAAATTAAATAAAATTTTGTGTTAAAAATAAAGCACAATAAAATGGAATAAAGTAAAGCCAAAGTACCAAACATGATAAAGTAGTTTTTGATACTTTTGATTTTTTTTAATGGATGAGAAGTATTTACCGAACTGTGTAAATTATTTACAATGACATCCAAAGACATTGGTTTTTCAGAAAATTTTAGTTCAATATTTCCTATTTTGTCATGAAAAAAAGAAAAACCATTTTTAACTTGATTTATGTTGTCAACTCGCTTTATTTCTTGATCTTCGTAAAATAAAATAATGTTTTTATATCCTCGTTCCCATTCGAGCAAAATGTATTCATTTTCCTTAAGGGGAAGAGGATATTTTTTTGAATAAATCATTTAGAAAAGCTCTTGAAGTTCTTTTTTCAAATATTCAATCGTGATTTCTGTAGGTAATTTTCCAACTTCTGCACAAATTTCAAATATTTTCGAACTCATATCTAATCCCATCGAAGTTGCTTGCATTTGATTTCCAGCGATGTTAATTATTTTTATGGTTTCTTCTTTGGAATTTCTTACCATTTCCCAAGCTTGTGGAGAAATAAATAATTGTTGTGCCACATTGTGGTCGTATTCCTCACGAATGGCTTTTAACAGCTCAGCTTGTAATGCTTTGGCTGGTAATCCAGGATTGTGTAATCGCATCACCAAAGAATTTGGAGAAATTCGTTCCATAAAAAGTAATGCTCTTTGGTAAGCTTCAACTCTGTTTGGTAAAAAATATTTTTGTCTTTCTTTTTTTAACTCAGCCTGCAATTCAAGTTGAAAATTGCGCACTTCTTTTTCATTTTGACGTCTTAAAAAAAGTACTACTGTTAAAAAAATTCCTCCAGAAGGAATGATGATTAATGCAAGTTGTAAAAGAATTTCCATGTAATTAATTATAAATATTGATTTTTAGCAAAAGTAATAATTCAAATTTTAATAAAAAAGAATATTTTAGCTCAATTTTTTTAAGTCAGCGATCGTTTGAGTCGGATTGCTTGAATTAAAGACAAAACTTCCAGCAACGAGTGCGTTTGCTCCTGCTTCCACCAACAATTTTCCAGTTTCAAGATTTACACCTCCATCGATTTCAATGATGCAGTTTGCCTTTTTATTTTCAATCAATTGTTTCAGTTCCTTCACTTTGTTAATCGCATTGGAAATGAATTTTTGTCCTCCAAAACCAGGGTTCACAGACATGATTAGCACCAAATCCAAATCTGCTATTACCTCGCTTAAAACAGAAATTGGTGTATGTGGATTTAATGCGATTCCAGCTTTCATTCCTTCTGCTTTTATTGCTTGAATTGTTCTATGAACATGTGTACTTGCCTCGTAATGAAAAGTCAAAATATCTGTCCCAAGTTTTTTGAATTCAGAGATATAGGCATCCGGATTTTGAATCATGATGTGCACGTCAAGTGGTTTAGTCGCATGTCTTTTAATGGCTTCAATTACAGGAAAACCAAAGGAAATATTTGGAACAAAAACTCCGTCCATGACATCGATATGAAACCAATCTGCGTTTGAATTATTGATCATTTCAACGTCGCGCTGAATATTTGCAAAATCGCAGGATAAAACTGAAGGGGAAATAATTACAGACATATTTTTTTTTCGCAAAAATACGAATTTCAGCTAGAAAATTGGGGGTGTTTTTGAAAAGTATTTATCAACAGATTCTATATGATAAGATTAAATTAAATCGTTCTACAAAACGCCTGTTACCTTTCTTAGAGGTTATTTTTCATTAATCTATGTCTT
Organism: Crocinitomicaceae bacterium; assembly: GCA_044348665.1. GTDB lineage: Bacteria > Bacteroidota > Bacteroidia > Flavobacteriales_D > Crocinitomicaceae > M2408. The sequence goes on along the minus strand of JBIKSI010000120.1, from coordinate 7,869 downwards.
CTATCTAAATATCTTTTATTGGAATATTTGCTGGCAAATTTAAAATTTCAGAGCTTACTATGCCGTTTTCAATTTTTTCAATTTCATAGGTCACAATATAATTTCCCATATTCATGATTAACTTATAAAATGGTGCCTGAGTTTTTTCAATTATTTTATTGTAAAAAAAGTCTTTATAGTTTTTATATAATTTGGGATTTATATATTCTTTGTTCAATGGATAGAAATAAGTCAAGGAAACTAACTGTCCTCCCTTACGATCAAGTCCTGAAATAAAATAACCTTTACACGACTGACCTAAAAGATTTTCCTCAGCTAATTCTTTTTCTTCTAAAAGGGTTAAACTGTTATCTGAGCAAATTGAAGAATAGATCGTGTCGATATTTTTCCATTTTGTAAAACCAATATTTGTCAAGGCGTCGTATGAAAAAAACATAAACCCCTTTAGTCCACTTGTCAAAAATTCTCGTTTAAAACTGACGTCTTTTGAGATGCATATTTTTAACTTGTTACCATACTTTTGTTTTTGGTAATCATTATAAGTTAAATTATCTGTATTGGTCGTTACGGATATATTATAGGTTATTGTTCCTTCAAAAGTCTCTTGATTTTTGGACTGAGAGCAACCACATAAAAAAATGATAATTGGCAGAATAAATAAAATTAATTTTTTCATTTTCTGTGGTCTTTATGCATAATGGTAACTTACTACATTGCGAAACTTTATCGATAAAATGGTTTTTTATTTGCCACGGATTTCACGAATTTCACTAATTAAAATGTTTTATGAGTTCATAATTTAAGACATGCATCTGCGTGATTTGCGGAATCTGCGGGACAATCAAAAAAATATCACTTATTCATCGAAACCAAAAACTCTTCATTAGAAAGTGTGTGGTCCATCTGACCTTTCAAGAATTCCATTGCTTCCACAGGATTCATGTCTGCGATGTGTCTTCTCAATAAATAAACACGTTGTAATACATCTTTACTTACCAATAAATCATCACGACGTGTGCTCGAAGCGGTAATATCAATTGCAGGGAAAATTCTTCGGTTAGAAATTTTACGATCCAATTGTAACTCCATGTTACCTGTACCTTTAAATTCTTCAAAGATAACTTCGTCCATTTTAGAACCTGTTTCAGTTAATGCTGTTGCAATAATTGAAAGTGAACCTCCATTTTCGATTTTTCTCGCTGAACCAAAGAATCTTTTTGGTTTGTGTAAGGCATTTGCATCAACACCTCCCGAAAGTACTTTTCCAGATGCTGGTGAAACGGTATTGTAAGCACGCGCTAAACGTGTAATTGAGTCCAATAAAATACAAACATCGTGTCCGCATTCAACCATTCGTTTTGCTTTTTCAAGCACAATGTTTGCCACTTTTACGTGTCGATCTGCTGGTTCGTCAAAAGTAGATGCAATCACTTCCGCTTTTACGCTACGAGCCATGTCTGTTACCTCTTCAGGACGTTCGTCGATTAACAAAACAATCAAATATACCTCCGGATGATTAGCAGCAATTGCATTTGCAACATCTTTCAACAACATTGTTTTACCCGTTTTTGGCTGTGCAACAATCATTCCACGCTGACCTTTTCCAATTGGAGCAAATAAATCCATGATTCGAGTTGACATCGACTCATTTGAATGCCCTGTCAATTTGAATTTTTCGTTAGGGAATAAAGGTGTCAAGTATTGAAAAGGCACACGATCACGAATATAAGATGGATGTCTTCCATTGATAGAATCTACTTTTACTAATGGGAAAAACTTTTCACCTTCTTTAGGAGGCCGAATTGTTCCTTTAACGGTATCTCCAGTTTTTAAACCAAATAATTTGATTTGACTTTGAGAAACATAGACATCATCTGGTGATGGTAAATAATTATAATCGGAAGAACGTAAAAAACCAAAACCTTCTTGAATCACTTCCAAAACTCCTTCTGCACTTACAATTCCTGATAAATCGTAAGATTCTTCTTCTTGAGGTTTTTGTGATTGAGCTTGTTTTTGTTGTTCTAATAATCTTAAACGATGTGCTTCACGATCGCGATTTCTTTGTTCGTTTCGCTTCTGGATTTCAAGTTCCTCTTGAGTTAAGGTTTTTCCAGAAGTTTCTGCGCTTGCTTCTTCTGGGTTTCCACTTGGTTTTGGACCTTTTTTCTCAAACGGTTTTTTCTCAAATGGTTTTTTAATTAAATTTCGACCTTTAACAGCTGTATTTTCTGTTTTTTCAGTTGAAATTTCATTGTTTGTCTCGGTTTCTGAAGCTGGTTTTACTGTTTCTGTTGAAAATAAATCAACTTGAACTGGATTAGTTTCAATTTTATTTTCCTCCTTCTTTGCAGCAGGAGTAACTTTTTCTTCAGAAACTTGTTCTGTTTTTCATATTCTTTTTCTTTTCCCTTTTACTTCATTTTCAGAGGTAATTGCAGGAGTTTTATCTTCTTTTTCAAGTTGTTTTTCAGCCTGAATCTCTTTTTCTGGTTCAGAATCAATTGGTTTTTCCACACTAGTTTCGGCTTTTTCGTTCGCCTTCACTTTTTTCGCTTGTGGTTTTTTTGCTTTGACTTCAGATGGAGTTTCAGCTGCGGGATTAACAGATTCTTGTTCAAGTTTACCAAGTTCAAGTAAGATTTCAGCTTTTTTTAAATTTTCTGCATTTGAAATTCCTGCAAGCGTTGCTATTTGACGTAAGTCGCCAATTTTTTTTGATTCTAAATCTTTAAGATTCATAAATAAAATTTGATGTTTGAATTGAAGTCAATTTTTGATGGTCAATTGAAAATAAATTGAAAAGAGTATCAAAACAGAGTTGTTTTGTGTTGCAATATTAATCATTTTTTTGAATGTACAAGTTTTTTTGTGGAAAATAATTTCCTTACCCAAAATCTACCTTAAAATAGAGTAAAGTAACAGATGAATCAATTGAGGAAAATTATTCGAAGTAATAAATATAACTTGTTCAAAAATAAAATGTTGAGATATGAAAAATTTAAGTAAAGTTGTTGGAATAGTTATTCTACTTGGTTTATTCGCATGCAGTCGCAATGAAAAAGAATCTGAGAATGAGGCAAAAGAAGTAAGTTCTAATTTTAGTGTTCCAGATTATAACACGCCACCTCCACCAACAGAGGAAGTTGTCTCTTTTGTTCCACCAGTGATTGTTGATTTGAAGGAGGTCAGCACGAAAGAATATTTCCCTGATGGTAAAAAGATTATTTACGAAGGATCGATGACTGCTGAATCTCAACAAATTTCGAAAACAAAGAAATACATTGATGATGTTTTACGTCAGCATGATGCTTATTACGAAAGAGAAGATTTGGTGGACAATTCTTTTCGAATTTCTTATGATTTGAAAATTCGAATTCCATTTAGGAAGTTCAAACGCTTTGTTGCTGATTTAGAAAAGGGAAAATTTAAAATCACAAGAAAATCAATCGAGGCAAATGATGTCACAGAGGAATTTACAGATGTAAGCATCCGACTTGAAAATAAAAAAGCATATTTAGAAAGGTACAAAAAATTGCTAAACAATGCAGCTAGCATCAAAAGTATTATTGAAATTGAGGAAATTATTAGAGCTTTGGAAGAAGAAATCGAAAGTAGTGAGGGACGCTTACGGTATTTAGATGACCAAGCAGCATACAGTACTTTGGATCTTGAGTTGACGAAAGAAAAAATTGAAAAATCGTATGTTAAAAAAGTACCATCAACCTGGGATAAATTCATTAATTCAATCATTTTGGGATGGAATTCGATTTTAACTTTTTTCCTTTCTTTGGTTAGAATTTGGCCTTATTTACTGATTTTGTGGTTCCTTTTTGTTTTAGGAAAAAGACTTTGGAGAAAGTATGTGCACTAAAAATTTCCTCTTCAAATGTTTGTTTAGCTTGAAACGAAAAAAGTGATAATTTTGTTGAAGAAACCTGTTTTATCAAAGTTAATGAAATTACTTTTATTTTTTCTAATATTCTCTTGCTACGTTACTGGTCAATTGGACAATTTTGATAGGCATAAAGAAATAAATGATGGTGTAATTTCTTTTCCCGATTTGAATGTATTATATAGAGGTTTTGATAATGTAGTTACGTTTCAAGTTGCAGGAGAATATGACAGCTTAATAATACGTGCTGAAGGCGCAAGTGTTGAATACTTGGAAAAAAATAAAGTTGTAATAATCCCTCAAAATGTAAAAATATGTTCCTTAAATCTGCTTTCAATTGCAAAGGGGGATACAATCTCCCATGGGAATTTTGAGTACGTAGTTTTACCCCTTCCAAATCCAAGTATTTACATAGATGATAAAGATTTGGCTTCGTTTGATTGGAACAATTTATCAAATGAAGAATTTTATAATTTTAGTCGTATTTATGCTAAATATGGAAATGAAATCCCACTTAAAGTTGTTTTTTTAATTTCTAGCTTTCAAATTTCAATTAATGGAAAAATTGAAATTATTAAAGGGAGTAAGTGGGAAAAGGAGCTTAAGGAAAAACTCAAAGCAATGAAAAAAGGACAAATTTTTATTTTAAAATCTGTTACTTTACTAGGTCCTTTAAAATTTGAGAAAACAATGGAATTGAACAAATATTACATAAAAAAAGGTCGTAGAAAGTGATTTTATCCTTTGAATTAATCCAAATAAATCCTAAATTTGCACAAAAATCACTCAATATGTCTGACGATAAAAAAGTAATATTCTCCATGCGAGGTGTTTCGAAAAGCACTCCTCAAGGAAAACAAATTATTAAAAATATTCACCTTTCATTTTTCTATGGTGCCAAAATTGGTATCATCGGTTTAAATGGTTCTGGTAAATCCACTGTAATGAAAATAATTGCTGGTTTGGATAAAAATTACCTAGGAGATGTTGTCTTTGTGGACGGCTATTCAGTTGGGTATTTGGCGCAAGAACCAGAATTGGATTTGACAAAAACAGTCAAAGAAATTGTAATGGAAGGTGCACAAGAAACGGTTGATGTTTTGAAAGAGTATGAAGAAATCAACAATTCATTCATGGATGAAGAGATTTTGAACGACCCTGATAAAATGGACAAATTAATCAATCGTCAGGCTCTGGTTCAAGATAGAATTGATGCTTTAGACGCTTGGGAATTAGACACAAAATTAGAAAGAGCAATGGATGCCTTACGTTGTCCGCCAGATGAGCAATTGATTGAAACACTTTCTGGAGGTGAAAAACGTCGTGTGGCTTTGTGTCGATTGTTGTTACAAAATCCAGATGTACTATTGTTGGATGAGCCTACAAACCACTTAGATGCGGAATCAATTGATTGGTTAGAGCAACATTTACAGCAATATGCGGGAACAGTTATTGCTGTAACACACGACAGGTATTTCTTAGATAACGTTGCCGGCTGGATTTTAGAATTGGATCGAGGAGAAGGTATTCCTTGGAAAGGAAATTATTCTTCTTGGCTAGAGCAAAAAGGAAATCGTTTGAAAGCGGAAGAAAAAACAGCTTCAAAACGTCAAAAAATGTTGGAAAAAGAGTTGGAGTGGGTGAGAATGAATCCTAAAGCTCGTCAAGCGAAAAGTAAGGCTCGTTTAGCAAACTACGACAAAATGCTTTCAGAAGACATGAAAGAAAAAGAAGACGTATTGGAGATTCCAATTCCGAATGGTCCTCGTTTAGGAAATAATGTTATTGATGCAATTCATGTTGCTAAATCTTTTGGAGATAAGCTATTGTACGATGATTTGAATTTCAAATTGCCTCCAGCAGGAATTGTAGGAATTATCGGGCCAAATGGAGCTGGTAAAACTACCATTTTCAAAATGATTATGGACGAATTACAACCTGATTCAGGTGAATTTACCGTTGGTGAAACTGTTAAAATAGGATATGTAGATCAAACGCATAAAGATATTGACGAAGAAAAAACTGTTTTCGAAGTTATTTCTGGAGGAAACGATTTTATTGAAATTGGAAACCAAAAGGTAAATGCACGTTCTTATGTGTCAAAGTTCAATTTTAATGGTTCTGACCAAAACAAAAAAGTAGGAATTTTATCAGGTGGTGAGCGAAATCGTTTGCATTTAGCAATGACATTAATGACGGAAGCCAACGTTTTATTATTGGATGAGCCTACAAATGACATAGACGTAAACACTTTACGAGCTTTGGAAGAAGGAATAATGAATTTTGCAGGTTGTGCCGTTGTTATTTCTCACGACAGATGGTTTTTAGACAGAATTTGTACCCACATCATTGCATTTGAAGGAGATTCACAAGTTTATTCATTCGAAGGTTCTTATTCTGAATACGAGGAGAATCGCAAAAAACGTTTAGGCGACTCTGCTCCAAAGAGAATTAAGTATAGGAAGTTGGTTAAATAGTTATTAAAATTAAAAGTGAAGAGTTAAAAGTGAAAAATACTCTTAACTTTTCACTTTTAGCTTTTCACCTTGATAAAATGGATCCACTGCACGGAATTACACTCGAAAAAATAGTTACTGAATTATATGAAAAATATGGTTGGGAACATTTGGGTTATTTAATTCCTATTAATTGTTTTAATCATGAACCAAGCGTAAAATCAAGTTTAAAATTTTTGAGAAAAACTCCTTGGGCACGAAAAAAAGTAGAGGATTTGTATGTCGAGCGAATTGTGAAAGAAAAATAAATCAATCTTTACAGTGATTATTTCTTGTAATATAACTTGTTTTTTTCATGATGAATTTCTATTATTGCAAGAAAAAATACCATGAATAAAACACTACTAATACTAATCGCTTTTTTGTCTTTCAATTCCTTTTCTCAAGAGAAAGAAAATTTAGATTATCCTTTTACGGAGTTCAAGTTTGGAGATGCTCCTGAAAAGTATTCTTCAAATTGCACAGACATTACCAATCCCGAAGCCTTGGATGAAATTTCTTTGCTAATGTTGGATAAGGTTTCAATTTTTGGAAAAATTAGCAAAAAGACAAAATTACATTTCTACAACAATCGTTTATTTCGCATTGAAATGGAATTTGATTACGGAAATTGGGATGATTTTGAATCGAAATTAAACACGATGTACGGTCAAGTTTGGGCTTTGGACACCACGAAAGAAGATAAATCTGGCATGTGGGGACCAGCAAAACAATATATTTCCATGTTTGAACTTAGCGGATACGCTTCTTCTACAAATTTGACCTTTTACGATGAATATCAAAAAGATTTTCAGTTTGCTGATCTGTATCAATCCTCCATGTTTTATGTCTTTGCCATCATTTTAGCTTCATTAATTCTTTATTTCATAATTGCTTACTACATCAATGCGTATTGTTCAAAATGCAAGAAATTCAAAATGAAATATCAAGGAGTTAGTCAAAGTAACCCAAAAGATTACGATCCAGGTTTGTTATCTTCGAGTAATACTGTTTATACGGATATGACATACACTTACAAATGCTCTAATTGCAAGCATGTACGCAAAGACCATTACAAAGGTTTTTGGAAGTGGTTTAATTCGAGAAACAAATGATTGAAAAGAAAAGGAAGCTAGATTTTTGCGAACTATTTTTTCGCAGTGATGGAATTATGGAAGTGCATGTTTTTCCCAATACCGATGTGGATGAAAAAGATGTTCAGAATTTGGTCGAAACTTCTCTTCAACTAACTGAAAATAAAAAAGTTCCTGTTTTAGTTTTTATTGGCGAGTTCAGTTCCTTTAGTAAAAAAGCAAGAGAGTTTACCGCTAACCTAGTAAAGGAAATTGCATCATTAGCAATTGCTTATGTAGGGTCTGCTGAAAAAGTCAGACCCTAATTTGAACTAGATTTGAGTATTTCCTATTAGAAAAATAATTTTGGTGAATACTCAAAATTTTTGAAAGGATAATTTTTAGG
>JBIKSI010000016.1:0-35000 GCA_044348665.1 Crocinitomicaceae bacterium | reverse complement strand
CTTCTTATATCCAATTTTATTTTTTTCATGCACACTTAAAATGTAAATCCCAGAAGTCAAATTATCAAGTGAAATTTTTTCCTCTGACTTAGTACTATTCAATTCTAATACAACTTGTGCATTTAGGTCTAAAAGTTTTATTTCTTTTGATGAATTGTAAGAATTAAAATGAATTTCAAAAGCATCTTCTACTGGGTTGGGATAAACATCAAAACTTTCATGTTCTAACTCATTTAAACCAATCCATGCTGGCGTATTTTCATTGAGAAGCGTGTGCAAAGCTTTACTATCACAAACCCAAACATTCCCTAAAGTGTCTATTTCTAAGCCCCAAAAAGTTTTTTGACCAAGATCATTTTTAAATTGAATTGGACTATTGCTAGCATCATAGTAATTGACCCACGTGTCATTTTCTAGCAAGGCAATAGCAAAAGGCATATCATTTGTATCACCAAACACCGCCCACATTCTGTCTTGTAAGTCAAACTCCATTTCTAAAACATTGGCACTAGGCATGTTGATGGTATTGAAAGGTGTGATGGTGTCTAAAAAATCGTAATTGTATGCAAAACTTACGCCTTGTTTGCAAGCTACATATAAAGTGTCTGTATTACGAGAAAATTTGGCTTCATTAAAAAAATAACTTAAATATTCAGAATCATTTCCATAATAATCTACAAAATCATTAAGTCTTGAACCAGTTATTTTTACTAAATTTCCATCTATATATCCAGCTTTATAAAACCAATTATTTTGACTAAAAATATTTTCAGCATAATTTGTTATATTATAATTTTGAAAATTATGAAACTTTAAAAAAGGTTCAAAAGGAATAGTAAGAAAAATTGTATCATTATTATTTTTTATCACATAGTAACTGGATGATAAAGAGGATACTAAATGAGGTTGGTTGCTTTCAAGTTTAAAAAGGCCAACATAATTTTTTGCAAAATAAATTTGGTCATTAAAAAAGGTGAATTTTAAACCTGAACCAATAAATAATTCTCCTACATGAGTACTATTATATTCAATAATACTACCATCGGGACCAATGATACTCACATTTTCATCATTAACAAACCAAAGCTGATTCGTATATTTATTTATGCTAAACTGATTAAAGGGTGAGTATTTGAAGGATGAACTTTTGGGTATTGAATTCCACTCTTGACAAAAAACAAAAGAGACTAAGTTTAGGAATATGAGGAAAATATTTATTTTTTTTTCATTCTTTAACTTTTTTGAAGTGAAACAAATTTATTTTCACGCGACTTCCACCAATTTCAACTCGCTGGTGTAAAATACAAATGCTTTCACCTTTGGGAAATTCATGGATTCAAGCACCGAACAATATTCTTTTACTTGTTTGAAATGTTTTTGGCGTTCAACTCCTGTTTTGTAATCCACAACAAAGGTTTCATTTTCTCTTGAAATGATCAAATCTGGACGTTTGATTTCCGTTTCGTTAACTACAATATTTTGTTCACGAAGAATAGATTTTGCGCCAGAAAACAATTGTTTATACGCTTCGTAATCAAGGATTTCTGTTATTTTTTGCTTCAATTTTGTTTTTAAATCTAATTCAATTTTTCCCTTCAAAATTAATTCTTGGAGTTTATCTTCGATTTCTTCCTGCTTGTTTACCAATGCTAATAATTCATGCAATTGATTGCCGAATCGTTTGTTTTCTGATAAAGCATTGTCCTCAATCAATTCTTTGTTTTGCAGTGAAATATCGGGAAACCATAAATTATCAGCAATGTATTTTGGATTAAATTCGGAAGTTATCAAACTTTCTGATTCAGCAGTTTTTTGCGTTTTACTTCCCATTTCAAAAATGGTTTTTCCATCTAGTTCCTTACTATTTTCAAGCGAAGAAATGATGAGCTCCAAGCGTTTTGAATAACTGTTTTTGTCCTCTCGATTTGGTGCTACATTCCGAATGTACATGCGGTCTTTTGCTCGGGTAAAAATCACGTAATTCAAATTAATTTTGTCCAAATAGGCTTGTGCAAATTCCTTTTTGTAAAAAGTACTTATCGCATCAATTTTACTTTTCTCTTTGATGCTAGAATACAGATAAAATTCATTGGACTTAATCAAATAATTACTTCCTTGCATCAAAATTTTCCAGTCTAAGTTGGGAATTAAAACAATTGGAAATTCCAAACCTTTAGATTTGTGTCCCGTCATAATTTTGATCGCTTCTTTGTTCTCTGGAATTTGAACGGGAATTTTGTGACCTTCATTTTTGAAATTTTCTAAAAATAAACTTAAATCAGGTCCAAAATTCAAATCAAAATTAAATACATAATCAGAAAATTGATGCAAATATGGATTGTTAAGCTCTTTAAAATCAAGTAATAAATAGAGTTTTTGCAATAATTGATATAAATTTTCATAATGGAAAAAGAATTTTTCTTCTGATTCAAATTCATCAGAAATAAATGATTTTGTATCAAAATATTCAAACTTTCGACCCTCGTATTCCTTTGTTTTCCAGTATTTTTGAATGGTAGAAATCGTGTTTTCAGTTTTCAGATTAAAATACATTTCTGAAAATTGTTTCGCTTCCAATTCTCCAATCGGATTAATTCTCCATTTGATGTAAGATAAAATTAATTTCACCGAAGCATCCGCGCCTAAAAGCAAACTATCTGTGGAGACAACCTTGTAATCGTGTTTGCTTAAAAAATTAGCCCAAGCATTACATTCTTGACTTTTATATCCCAAAATACAAATGTCTCCATTGTCGTAATTGTCTTTTTTGCAATCCTCAATCCAATCGATCAAGAAATCTAATTCATGCGTTTCATGTTCATCTTCTTTTTCGCTATCTTTTTCTTTTTTAAAACTTTCTAAATAGACGTAAGCACCGCTTTCACCTTTTGCTTCTTGAAAAATATCTTGGTAAAAATCACCCATAATTTCCTCTTCAAAATTTTTAAACTGTTGGAAGAATAGGTTGTTAAAGGCAACAATTTCTATTTTTGAGCGGTAATTCTGTTTCAAGGAAATTTTTTCACCCATTTCCTCGAAATATGCCGACTTTAAACTTGTATTTGCATCATTTCCAGGATTATAAAGTTTTGGTAGAGTGACAAATTGTTCCGCCAAACCATTTTTAAATCGATAAATGGATTGTTTGGGATCGCCAACAATTAAATTTTGATGCAAATTGCCCAAAGATTCGTGCACTAATGGAATTAGATTTGTCCATTGAAGTAAAGATGTATCTTGAAATTCGTCCAACAAAAAATGTTTGTACCGATTTCCGATGCGTTCATAAATGTAAGGTGCTTCTTCGTTTTTAAGTAAATCTGAAATTAATTTATTGAATTCAGAAATCAACACTACATTGTCTGATTTTTTGAAATTATTTAATTCTTTGGCAATCAATTGAAGAATGGCAACATTAAAAAAGTTCGATTTGTAAGCACTTAATTCAAAGAATATTTTCGTTTTTGAGGCGTACAATTCCATGAATTCCTGTGCTTTTTGCTTTAATTCTTCTGGATAAACCTTTTTTGATTCGGTGGTTCCACGCAAATGACCTTCCACTGCCTCTGAGAAAAAATAGTCGTTATCCGACTGAAAAATATCAGCGATTAATTTCGCAAAAGCCTTATCGCTATTTGAAGCCCCAGGGAAATCTTTAGAGTCTAAGCTCGAATAATACGCATGCAATTTTTGTGCTTCCTCTTCCAATTCTTGCTTGATAACTCGAATTCTTTTTTTTATAAATTCGTAATTTTCAATCGAAAAATCTTGTTCCAAAATTTCCTCAATAGCTGTCATGTTTTGCTCCTTAAGTAAAATTTCCGCTAACTTTTTTAAGTTATTCTTGAAATCCCACTTAATTTCTTCTTCCATGTTTTCTTTGGCGTATTTGAGGGCAATTTGTGTTAATTTCTCGTAGTTATCTTGATTGATTTCAGAAAATAATTGGTCAACAATCTGACTTAATACATCTTTTTCGTTGGTGGTGGTTTGAAAATCATTGTTAATATTCAAATCTCTTGAAAATGAACGAATTAGTCGTAAATTAAATTTATCGATTGTTAGAACATTGAAGTTTTCGTATTGATGTAATATTTGTTTTAAAACTCTTTTTGAGCGAGATTGAATGTGTTTTTCTTCTAATTCAAGTTCTTTTGAAATGAATTCCAAGTAGTTTTTTTCTTTCGAGTTTTCAAAATTTGTGTTTGCAAGAACATTTAGCGCATCAATGATTCTATTTTTCATTTCCGACGCAGCTTTATTCGTAAAGGTCATCGCGATAATGGAAGAGAAGTTGGAAGCATTTTCCTCATCTTTTAGAATGAGTTTTAAATAGGTAAGCACTAAATTAAAGGTTTTACCACTTCCGGCAGATGCACTTACAATTTTTAGTGGTTTGTAGTTTTTTGTTGTCATTTAAAACTTGGATTCTTGGAGATGATAAATTTAATTCAAAATTTTGAATCAACTTAAAAAAAACGTAACTTTGATGAAATTATTTAATTGTACGATTCAAATGTTTAAATATAGTTTATTTTTCAGTTTTTCCCTCGTTTTGCTTTTTTTGTCTTGCGAGAAAGAAGAAAAAGATCCAAGCGACGAAAAAGTAAATGAATTAGAGATTAAAATTCAACCTTATTTTGGAGAACAACTATTAGTTTTGGATTCATCCTACTCTACAAACGAAAACTACAAAATTCAATTTACAGACATTAAATTTTATTTAACAAATATTCAAAACGGAGGTAAAAGTTTGAGTTCACTTGGCTTTTTTGACTTTGCAAATACAAGCACGAATTTCATTAAAGTTGCTGGTTCTTCGGTAGATTTCACCAATTTAACTGCTTTGTTAGGTGTTGATTCTGTGCGAAATCATTCAGATCCATCTGCTTTTGATAATTTAAGTCCTTTAAACATTCTGAACGCAGGAGAAATGCATTGGGGCTGGAATCCTGGTTACATTTTTATGAAAATTGATGCGAAATTGGATACAATTAACGACGGAATTAACAATTTTAATCATTTTATATCCTATCACGTTGGAAAAGACGAAAATATTGGGAATCTCAATTTCTCGATTATTCCTTGGAAAAAAGTTTCAGATTTTTTGAGTTATGCCACCTTGAAAGTTGATTTGAACTCATTTTTAACTTCTCCACAGGCAATTAACTTGAAAACAGAAACAATTACACATTCTGCATCCGGACAAGAAGCACTCAGTACAAAAGCAATGCAAAATTTTGTGAATTCATTTTCCTTTTTACCATGAAAAAAACAAGAAAATATTCTGTTTTACAAAGATTTAGTTTTTTCTTCGCTGGACTTGTAATTATTTTGTATTCTTGTAATAAAGAAGAAAAGGTTCCTCCAGTTTCAGTGCTAGAAAATGAATTAGAAATAAAAATTCAAAGCTATTTCGGAAATGATTTTATGTATCTTGATTCTACTTACACCACTTCTGAAAACTATAAAATTAGATTCACTGACTGCAAGTTTTTCTTAGCGAATATTTCAAATGGCTCAAAAGGTTTTAAAAATTTAGGGTTTTTCGACGCAAAATTTTCAAGCAATATAGAATGTGAAGGAATTGCCGCAGATTTTGTTGATTTATCAGCTTTGGTGGGAGTCGATAGTTTAAGAAATCATTCAGATCCTTCTGCTTTTGATATCAATGACCCTTTAAATATTATGAATGCTGGTGAAATGCATTGGGGTTGGAATCCAGGATATATTTTTGTGAAAATCGAGGCTAAACTAGATACAATTAATGATGGTATCGAAAATTTTGACCATTTTGTCACCTATCATGTTGGTAAAGATGAAAATATTGGTAATATTGAGTTTACAAATATTCCGTGGAAAAAAGTTTCAGAATATCTAAGTCAAGCAACTTTAAAAGTAGATTTGAAAGCATTTTTAACTTCCCCGCAAGCTATTAATTTGAAAACAGAAATAATTACGCATTCTGCTTCTGGTCAAGAAGCACTGAGCACCAAAGTAATGCAAAATTTTGTCAATTCCCTTTCCTTTTTGCCATGAAATCTAAAAATAGAATTACCAATTTTGAAAGTCTGCTTGTATTGTTTGCAGGAATCGTAGTTTTCTTATTTTCCTGTGAAAAGTTTGACAGCAATTTTGAAACTACAGCCTATGAAATTGAGGCGCCAAGTCATTTTCCTAAAATGATTATCCCAGCTGATAATCCAATGACTGTTGAAGGAATTGCCTTAGGTAGAAAATTGTTTTATGACAAATTGTTGAGTTTAGACAATTCCATTTCTTGCGCTTCATGTCATGATCAAAAAACAGCATTTACAGACCCAAGACAATATTCTTTGGGTGTAAATGGAACTCCTGGAGATAGAAATTCTATGGCTTTGATTAATTTAGGGTATCAGAAATTTTTCTTTTGGGATGGAAGGTCAAAAACTTTGGAAGAACAAATTTTAGAGCCGGTTCCAAATCCTGTTGAAATGCATTTGAATTGGGATGAAGCGGTGCAACGGATTTCAAGCAGTGAATATTACCGGGATCAGTTTAATAAGATTTTCAAGGCAACTAAGATTGAAAAAGAACATGTCGCGAAAGCAATTGCGCAGTTTCTTAGAACATTAATTTCTGGTACTTCGAAATTCGATGTGATGTACAAAATTGAAAACTCTCTGAGTCTTTCTGAAAAAGAAAAGTTGATTGAAAACGAAATCACTCCGGCGGAATGGGCTGGTTATGATTTATTTAAAAGTTTAAATGGCGCAGATTGTTTTCATTGCCACAATGGTCCAATGATGCAAGTTGAAAAATACAGTAACAATGGTCTAGATGCAAATCCAACTGATTTTGGGCGAGAATTAGTTACAAAAAACCCAAATGATCGTGCCAAATTTAAGGTTCCAACTTTACGAAATATTGCCCTAACAGCACCTTACATGCACGACGGAAGGTTTGCCACACTTGATGATGTTATTGAGCATTATTCCACAGGAATCCACCTTTCACCAACCATTGACCCATTGATTGAATTTGCAAATCAAGGTGGCGTGCAATTGGATGCGGAGCAAAAGGGATTGTTGAAAGCATTTTTGTTGACACTTACAGATTACGAATTTATTTCAAATCCTGATTTCGCAGACCCAAATTAAAATTTTTCCACTTTATTTTTTTTTGATTGAATTGACAATTTGTCACTTTATGTCCCTTGGCACAATCATTGAAATACTGAATGCATGAAATTTATAATTCATTATTCATAAATAATAATTCAAAATAACAATGAAAACAGGTCAAATTAATGTTCAAACGGAAAACATTTTCCCAATCATTAAAAAATTCTTGTACTCCGATCACGAAATCTTTTTACGAGAATTGGTTTCTAACGCAGTAGATGCTTCTCAAAAAATGAAAGTTTTGTCTAAATTGGGCGAATTTAAAGGAGAAGTTGGTGAATTGAAAGTGGAACTTTTGCTTGATAAAGAAGCAAAAACCTTAACTATTCGTGACAACGGAATTGGAATGACTGCTGATGAAATTGATAAATACATCAATCAAATTGCGTTTTCAGGAGCTGAAGAATTCGTGAAACAATACGAAGGGAAAGATGGCGCTGAAAGCATTATTGGTCACTTTGGATTAGGTTTCTATTCGGCGTTCATGGTTGCAGAAAAAGTTCAAATTCAAACTTTGTCTCGTCATGAAGGTTCGCAAGCAGTGCAATGGGAAAGTAACGGTACCACAGAATACACCATTACTGAAATCGAAAAAATATCACGTGGAACAGATATCGTATTGTACATCAATGAAGAATCAATTGAATTTTTGGAAAAAGCGAGGATTCAGGGTATTTTAGATAAGTATTGCAAATTTTTACCGATTCCAGTAATTTTTGGAACAAAAGCAGAATACATTGATTCTCCAGAAGGTGAAAAGGATGATAAAGGAAACGTAAAACGCGTATCAATTGATGTTCCAAATCAAGTAAATAATGTTGCTCCAGCTTGGACCAAAGCTCCAATTGATTTAAAAGAAGAAGATTACAAATCTTTTTACAGAGAATTGTATCCAATGACTTTTGAAGAGCCATTGTTTCACATTCATTTAAATGTAGATTATCCGTTTAATTTGACTGGAATTTTATATTTCCCTAAAATTAAGGAAAACGTTGAGGTTCAGAGAAATAAAATCAATTTGTACTGCAATCAAGTGTTCATTACAGACAGTGTTGCGGAAATTGTACCTGAATTTTTGACTTTATTGCACGGTGTTATCGATTCGCCAGATATTCCTTTAAACGTTTCTCGTTCTTATTTACAAAGTGACGGAAATGTGAAGAAAATTTCAGCTCATATCACGAAAAAAGTCGCTGACAAATTGGCAGAAATGTTCAAAAAAGACCGTGCGGATTTTGAAGCAAAATGGGATGATTTGAAAATTTTTGTGGAGTACGGAACTTTGTCTGATGATAAATTCGCAGCGAAAGCAAAAGAATTTTCTTTGTTAAAAAATACAGATGGAGCTTGTTTTACGGCAGAGGAATACAAAGAAAAAATCGCAGCTTTACAAACAGATAAAGACGGAAAAACTGTTTTCTTGTACACAAACGATGCAGAAAATCAATTTGGATTTGTAAAAAATGCAAAAGACAGAGGTTATGATGTGTTGGTACTTGATGGTCCTTTAGTTCCACATTGGATTTCTAAAATGGAGCAAGAAGTTGAAAACATTTCTTTTGCACGAGTTGATGCAGATACCTTGGATAAATTGATTAAAAAATCGGATGAAATTCCTTCTAAATTATCGAAAGACGATGAAGAAAAGTTGAAACCAATTTTTGAAGGAGTTGTTACCAAAGACAAATTCAAAGTAGAATTTGAAAGCATGAGTGAAACTGAATCTCCGATTATCATTACGCAACCTGAGTTTATTCGTCGTATGATGGAGCAACAAAAAATGGGTGGCGGTGGCTTCTACGGAGCATTTCCAGAAATGTATTCATTAGTTGTTAACGGAAATCATCCTAAGGTAGGCGAAATCTTAGCTTTAGGAGATGATGCGAAAAAATCAGAAAAAGCAAAACAATTAACGGATTTAGCATTACTTTCGCAAGGTTTGTTGAAGGGTGAGGCTTTGAATTCGTTCATAGAGCGTAGCATAGAATTAGTATAAATAAAAAGGAAAGCGGAAAATCTTTGCCTTACTTCGAAAATTTTAATACTCACTTACCAAAAGTAGGTACCGTTTAAAGTTTTCAAAAAGCCTTAATCTTTTCCACTTTCCTTTTTTATTTTTTTGTTGAAACATCCCATTTTTTGGGGAAAATTTTGAAGTAATTTGTTTAAGTTTATTTTAGCAGTAGTTGGTTATTTTGCACTTGGAAAATCAATCGGCGGTGGGATTTTAGGATTTTTTGTTGGGACATTCATTGATAATTTCCAGAAAATCAAAGTAATAAGTCAGCAACAAGGTGGTGGAAGTGGCTTTTCTGCTGAAGATATGTTTTCATATTACCAGCAACGAACAACCAATAGCGATTTTGCAACCATGTTGATTGCTCTTTCTGCTGCAATTATGCGTGCAGATGGAAAAGTCTTAAAAGCAGAGTTAAACTACGTGAAAGCATTTTTTTCACAACAATTTGGACCACAATTTTCGGTTTCTCATTTGCAAACCTTGAAGAAATTTTTGGATTCAGACGATATTCCGCTCGAGAAAATTTGTGGAGATATTCGCATGCGAACTCAAGAAGAGGCACGAGTTCAATTGCTATACTATTTATTTGGAATAGCAAAAGCAGATGGCGACGTTTCAAATGCAGAAATGATTCTTATTCAACGGATTGCAACTTTACTTGGGGTTCAAAGTCCTGATTTTGAAAGTGTCAAAAACATGTTTTACCGTGATGTTAACTCGGATTACAAAGTACTTGAAATTGAAGCCTCAGCAACAGACGAAGAAGTGAAAAAAGCTTATCGAAAAATGGCAATTAAATACCATCCAGATAAAGTTGCTTCCTTAGGGGAAGAATTCCAAAAAGGAGCAAAAGAAAAATTCCAAAAAATTCAAGATTCTTACGAAAACATCAAGAAAAGTAGAGGTTTTGTATAGGTTTAATTAAGCGATTACTATTTATTTGTCTGAATAATGTCCAATTGCTGAAATAACGTCTATCGTAACAATGTTTTCATGAACTTCATAAATTATTCTATCCTTTTTGTTTAGTCGCCTTGACCATAATCCTTTAAAGTTATATTTTAATTCTTCAGGATTGCCAATTCCAGTAAATGGATGAATTTCTAATTCTTTGAGTATTGTGACAATCTTTTTATTCGTGGCGATATCACCAGCTTTCTTATGTTTAAGTAAATCTTTTACCGCCGCAGGTTTAAGAATTATTTTATACTTTCCCATAAAGTATCTGGATTTACTTCTAAACCACCTTTTTCAGCACGTGCTTTATTTATTTTCTTCACAAATTCATCATTATAAGGACTTTTTTCAATTTGTTCAGAACTAAATTTTTTATCCGAAATTTTCACAAAAGAAAGATTTTTTAGGTACTCCAAAAGTGCCTTCGCTTCTTTACTTTTGTTGTTTATTGTTAACTGTACCATGATGTTTTTATTTAATACACAAAGTTACAAAATATTTTGCGAATAAAAAACGTGCAATTTAATAAAATATCGACCTTTCTATAGGTGAAATTTTCAAAAGAGTGAGAAAAAGAAAAATTAAATCTTGAATCGCTTAAAAAAAAATTTAGAATATAGTGCGTGGTAATGTCGTATTTGGTAATTGAACCTGCCCTTTAAGATAGCTTAAAAATAATTTTGTTTTGATACCAAGAATTGGTATATTTGTAAAAATATCGAAAAATTATGTCGAAAAACACTTCCATATTATTAGGTGAATATTTTGAAAATTTCATTTCACAACAAATAAAATCTGGAAAATTCACTTCTGCAAGTGAGGTAATTAGGACAGCCTTAAGAATTTTCGAGCAAGAGGAATCAAAAAAGTTAATTTTAATAAACGAATTAAAAAAGGGAGAAAAATCTGGATTTTCTAGCGACTTTGATCGGGATGTTTTTATCAAAAAAATGCACCAAAAACATAAGAGTTAGAGAATGCACTTTAAAATTAGTTTAGAAGCTGAAAAAGACTTGGAGAAAATTTGGCTTTATACTTTTGAAACTTGGTCCTTGGAACAGGCAGACCACTATTTTTCTTTGATAATGAATGAAATAGAGTATCTTGCTTTAAATCCTAAAAGTGGACTAAATTTCAATAAAATTAAAAAAGGATATTTCCAATCTCAAGTAAAATCCCATTTGATTTTTTACAAAATTAATTTGAAAACAAAGCAGCTTGAAATAATTAGAATTCTACATCAAAGAATGGACATAGATACCAGACTAGATTATTAAATTTTTCTAATTCTAATATTCTCAGGTTATTTTTTATTAACCTAATGGAAAGAAGATCGCAAAGGTTTCGCATCAAAAACAAACTTTTCTAGAAAGGAGCAAGTGAAATTCCAAAAAATTCAAGATTCTTGCGAAAACATCAAGAAAAGTAGAGGTTTTGTTTAATAGTTGAAACAAAGTCACAAAAAATCTGTTTTGTTTTGTAAATTTACGTCTCGTTATTACAATTAACAATGGCAGAAAAAGAAATTCACATCAAAGGGGCTCGAGTTCACAACTTAAAAAACATTGATGTTAAAATAAAACATGGTCAAATCACAGTGATTACTGGGCTTTCAGGGTCAGGAAAATCCTCTCTGGCTTTTGATACACTTTACGCTGAAGGTCAACGTAGGTATGTGGAAAGTTTGTCGTCTTATGCTAGGCAATTTTTGGGGAAATTGGACAAGCCTGAAACTGATTTTATCAAGGGGATTTCTCCTGCAATTGCCATTGAACAAAAAGTGATTTCGTCTAATCCACGTTCGACTGTTGGAACGGTGACAGAAATTTATGATTACCTAAAATTATTGTTTTCTCGTGTGGGAAAAACCTTTTCTCCTATTTCTGGCAATCAAGTTAAAAAACACAGCGTTACAGATGTTGTGAACTACATCAAAAGCTTGCCTCAAGGTGAAAAAGTATTTATCACAGCTCCAATTACAAGTTTTGAAAAGTATGGTTTTGAACGACAAATATCTTTACTAAAAGATCAAGGATATGTTCGAATATTGATTGCGGAAAAAAATGGAAAGTTAGAAGTTCTGGATTTAGACGACCAAACAATTAAGGATAAAAATTACCACGATTCAAAACTAATTATTGACCGAATAAAAGTTTCTGAGGAAGAAGATTTTGAGGCTCGAATTAGCGATTCCATTGGTCTAGCATTCGCTGAAGGAAATGGAAATTGTCAACTGTTTTTTCTTGATTCAGATCAATTGGTTGATTTTAACAATCGCTTTGAATTGGATGGAATAGAATTTGTTGAACCCAACGAACATTTTTTCACATTCAATAATCCATTTGGTGCTTGTAAAAAATGTGAAGGTTACGGTTCTGTAATTGGAATTGACCCAAAATTAGTTATTCCCGACACAAATTTGAGTGTTTACGAAGGTGCTGTTGCATGCTGGAAAGGCGAAACCATGGGTGAATATTTGCGTGAGTTCATTATTAAATCTAGTAAATATAATTTTCCAATTCATCGCCCAATTGCTGATTTAACGAAGGATGAATTGGCTTTTTTATGGGAGGGAAATTCCACAGTCAACGGAATCAATGCTTTTTTTAAATTTGTGGAAGGACAGACGTATAAAATTCAATACCGAGTGATGCTTTCACGTTATCGTGGAAAAACTTCTTGTCCGGATTGCAAAGGAACTCGATTACGAAAAGACGCAAATTATGTGTTAGTTGCTGGAAAAACGATTACAGACATCGTACTGAGTCCAATCAAGGATATTTTACCCTTTTTTCAGAATTTGGAATTGGATGAGCACGACAAACATATTTCAAAACGATTATTGCCTGAAATAACGAATCGCTTATTTTTTCTTTCTGAAGTTGGATTGGATTATTTGACATTAAATCGTCAATCAAATTCGCTTTCTGGTGGTGAATCGCAACGAATCAATTTATCGACTTCCTTGGGAAGCAGTTTGGTTGGTTCCATGTATATTTTGGACGAACCTTCGATTGGATTGCATCCGCGTGATACCCAACGTTTGATTCGTGTTTTGAAAAATTTACGTGATTTAGGAAATACGGTAATCATTGTTGAACACGAGGAAGAAATCATTCGTGCGGCAGATAATTTGATTGATATTGGCCCAAAAGCGGGTGTTTTTGGTGGAGAATTGGTGTTTCAAGGCACTCACCTTGAACTGGAAAAATTGTCAAAAGATAGTCCCGAAATGGCTAGAAGTTTGACGGCTCAATACATTACAGGAAATAGAACAATTAATCCTTTAGCCCTCGGTTTAAAAGGAAATGCGAAAAAATCGAAGAATAAAATTAGTTTAGTTGGTGCAAATCAGCATAACTTAAAAAATGTGTCGGTTGATTTTCCTTTGAATCAATTTGTGTGTGTAACAGGAGTTAGTGGATCTGGGAAATCTAGTTTGGTAAAAGGAATTTTATATCCAGCTTTGCGTGCCCATTTGGGACAAGTTTCTGATAATAATGCGAATTACAAGGAGATAAAAGGGGATTTAAATAGCATTAAGCAAGTTGAATTTGTGGATCAAAATCCAATTGGAAAATCTTCGCGAAGTAACCCTGCAACCTACGTAAAAGCTTACGACGATATTCGAGAATTGTATTCTAGATTACCACTTTCGAAAAATAGAGGTTACAAACCTGGTTTTTTTAGCTTCAATGTGGAAGGTGGTCGTTGTGAAATGTGTGAAGGTGAAGGGCAAGTTACCATTGGAATGCAATTTATGGCAGATGTACATTTGGAATGTGAGGCCTGCGAGGGAAAAAAATTCAAACAAGAAACCTTGGAAGTTGAGTTTCATGGAAAAAACATTGCAGACATCTTAGATTTAGACATTGATACTGCCTACAATTTCTTCAAAGAAATTAATGATAAATTATCTGAAAAGATAGCTTTTAAATTGCAACCCTTGGTAGAAATTGGTCTGGGTTATTTGAAAATGGGGCAATCGTCGAGCACTATGAGTGGCGGTGAAGCGCAACGTATAAAACTAGCTTCATTTTTAGCAAAAGGAAATACTGCCCAAGCAACACTTTTTATTTTTGATGAACCCACAACAGGTTTACACTTTTACGACATTGAAAAACTACTCATTGCAATTCAAAAATTAATTGATATCGGAAATACAGTAATTGTGATTGAACACAATGTTGATGTCATCAAATCTGCTGATTGGGTCATTGATATTGGCCCTGAAGGTGGAAACTTAGGAGGGAATATTGTTTTTACTGGAACTCCTGAAGATTTGAAAAAATGTAAAGAAAGTTACACGGGGAAGTTTTTGGTTTAGAAGGTAGACTTAAGACAATAGACATAAGACAATAGACATAAGACAATAGACATAAGACATTGGACAGGCACTAATTAATTTGGAACTTTCAAGTATTTTTAAAATCCATAATTTAATTCTTTTGATATTAGGCATTACCATTTACCCAAAAATCATAAAATCGCTTTTTCTTTATGTTAATTTTTAGGTTGAAGAAACAATTTCCTCCATCATTCACCAAAATAATTTCAGTTTTCCAACGTGAGTCAGAGGGGGAGCAAAAACAATTCACCCAAACTTCTTTTTCTCCAAATTTATTTGTTATAGGAACATATTGTCGTTTGTATGTCCTTAATTCAATTACAAAATCTTCCTTTTTGAATGATAATTCAGGGTTTTTTAAATTTAGTTCTTTAAATTTTATTTCTTGTTTCTTATTATATTCTTTCACTGCTTTAATCAATACTTGGTCAATTCTGATTAAATCATTTTGGGATAAGTCTGGTGCCTTGCCATCTTCAAAGATTTCAAAATCGATGGAATCATAAAGCAAGATTGTGTATATTGAAGTATCAAAATAATTTGAACTGGTATTTATTCTTTGTGCAAAAAGCTTTGATGATGAATTTTCAGTGCAACTGAACAGAATCAGTGAAATAAGAAAAAGGAAGGAAGTAATTTTTTGCATTTAATGTTTTATTTCTGGTTATTTCAAATAGATATTCACTCACTAGTGTCCACTTAAAACAGGTTTAAAATCAGTTGATTAAGGTTTTGTAATTCTGTTTCTTTGTTATTAAATTTATTAAGTAATTCATTTACAGGAGTTTTGTCAAGTAGCGAAGCGGATATTATTTGTAATATTTCGTAGATTGAACGATTAATTTTTAGTTCTTTCGAAACAATTGATACTAAACAATATGTGATTATTGCAATGTTAATTTGAATACGGACAGCATTCTCCGTTGTACCCCAAAATGTCTTGACTTTTAGATGTTGTTTTATCCATTTAAAAAACAATTCTACTTGCCATCTTTGTTTATAAAGAAGAGCTATTTCTTGTGCTTTTAACTCAAAATTATTTGTCAAAAAAATGAGTAATTTTTTCTTGTCAGCATCAAAAAACTTCACCTTACGTATCTTTTCTGGGTAATCTTTTGAAGAGTAATATCCTTCAATTTTTCCAATTTGGTCATATTTAATTCCAGTTGATTTGTCAATCTTATTTGAGTACATTCTCTTGAATTTCACATTTGATTTTGATCGAACAACGAAAAAGGCTTTAGCTTTGGTTATTCTAAAAAGTCGTTCATAATCCACATATACTCGGTCAAAAATATAGTATGCCAAAGGCTCATAATCTATCACGTCCATTGCGTTCACATCATGAACATTAGCCTCCGTAATGTGTATAAATACAGGTATTTGTGTGTTTACATCAAAAAGCGTATGTAGTTTTATCCCAGCTTTTGTTTTTCTAAAATGAGCCCAACAAAACACACTTAAACAAAGGTCTATTGTCGAAGAATCAAAAGCGTAAATATTCCCTTTTATTTCAAATTTTTCATTGCTATTTTTGGATTGTGCC
Source organism: Crocinitomicaceae bacterium (assembly GCA_044348665.1). Lineage (GTDB taxonomy): Bacteria > Bacteroidota > Bacteroidia > Flavobacteriales_D > Crocinitomicaceae > M2408. Next base: position 18,966 of record JBIKSI010000016.1, on the reverse strand, counting down.
AAAGTAATTAAATGATTGGCAAACTCTTCAAATATTTTAAAATTACGGGTTTCATTTGCTTTTGATAAGTTACTACGTGATACATTTTTACCGAATCCTAAATGATACACTTTTGATTGATGTGCTTCGATAACAATTATTAAATCTCGTAAACTTTCTCTATAAGAAAGTTGACCAAAAATCATACACAATAATTGATTCCAACAGCTGAAATGTTTGATAGATTTATTTCCTTTATACTTATCGGTAATCCTATCAAAAACACGTTGTGGAAGAAACTCAACTAATTGAGAGAATACATATTTACCGTGATTCATAGTCGTATTATTAATTTACGACTAAAATACTCAATCCAAATCGTCACGCTAAAAAATCAAACGAAAAGCTATACTTAACAATGGATTCAGGCAGTAAATATTATTTTTTAGTGGACACTAGTGATATTCACTAAATTTCTAAAATATTTGAACAAAATCAAAGAATTATTTTTTACCTAAGCACTTTTATCCTTTCTTCTAATTAAATTCGGATAAAAAGGTTTGAAATCTGATTTTGCTTAATGAATAAATTAAAAGTCATTTGTCTAACGTCTATTGTCTTCGGTCTTTTGTCTCATGACTTACCCAAAAAATCACTTACCTTTCCCCTTAAAGATTATCAAAACGGTGTAAAGCATAATTTTAAAGTCTAAGGCTAAAGAAATATTTTTCAAATACAATAAATCATATTTCATTCGTTGAAGCATTTGGTCGACATTTTCTGCGTAGCCAAATTTCACTTGCCCCCACGAAGTAATTCCTGGTCTGACTGTATTTAACTCCAAAAACTGAGGTTCAATAGCTGCGATTTGGTCAATGTAAAATTGTCGTTCTGGTCGTGGACCCACCAAAGACATATCTCCAATAACTACGTTCCAAAATTGCGGAAATTCATCCAAGCGTGTTTTTCTCAAAAATTTACCAAAAGGCGTGATTCGTGGATCATCTTCCTTTGAAAGTTGTGGACCATTCGCTTCAGAACCAACATACATGGTTCGGTATTTAATGATTTTGAATTTTCTCCCATTTTTTCCAATGCGTTCTTGAAAGAAAAAGATTGGACCTTTGGATGAAAAGCGAACTCCAATCGCGATAAAAATATATAAAGGCAATAAACTTATTAAGGCGAAAAGAGACATAGTAATGTCAATAAAACGTTTGGTGACGATTTGCCAAACAGGCATTTTATTGGTGTTAACCTCAATAAGTAATGCTCCAAAAATATTGTTTAAACGTACAGATCCAGCCAAAATATCGTACATGTCAGGCAAAATCTTAATCCGAATATTTTTTCTTGATATTTTGGAAATCAAGGATTTAAGTCGCTCGTGTTCTTTACTTTCAATCGCAATAATAATCTCCTCCACATCATTGGCTGCAAATATTTTTTCCAAATCATTTACGTGTCCTAAATACGGAATTTCGTTTTCAAGTAATTTGTCAATTCCATTCAAATTTACAAATCCAATAAATTGATTACCAATACTTTTTGGCATGCTAGTGATTTCTTTATAAACAGCAACAGCCTTATCACTTCCTCCTAAAAGTAAAGTTCTAAATCCATCTTTTCGACTTTGAATGCGTTTCACTTGAATACTAGTGAAGACTATTCTTGGAATAAAAGTCACGAAAAAATGTATAAAAAATAAGCTGACAAAAGATTTGTAATACATTTGATACCCAATGATCGAATCATCGAGCAACAAGGCAAAAAACAAAATGATTGAGCCAATGAAAGTTGCTTGAAAAGTTAAATTAAAGGTTTTTATTCGATACAATCGTTTCACATCGATGTAAGTTCCTTGCAATAAATAGAGGAAAGTCCAGAAAATGGGTATTAAAATAATTCCAAGATAGAAAGAATCACTTGCAGCAAATTCAGTTTTTTCCAAGCCAATTTTTCTGAAATAATAAAAAGCTCCCCAAGAAAATGTGGCAGTAATGATATCAATCAGAAAAAGTAAATATGACCTTGAAGAAATTACCATTAAAAATAAACAATTTTAATGTTGTCAATATAAATATCACTTTCACTTTTTCCTTCATCCAAAATTGCCTGAAAATAATGTTCAAATTTTGTCGCTGAAACAGAAAAAGAGACAATTTCTTTTAATTCTATGTATATTTTTTTCCATTTTGGGGCTTCAATGGTTTGCGGATTAACTTGGATATTTGGGTTATCGGCAACTCCATTCGCGGAATAGGCTAAAACACCTGTCAAAAAACTATTGGTGTTCATGTAATCAATTTCTAGATAGACTTCTGTGCCACCTTTTGGTAAGTTTAAACCGGTACTTGTCATTCCGTACCAAAGTGAATCGGTGCTGGTTAAGTGTATGTGACCATAGGCATTTCCATATTGCAAAATTTCAGGCTTGTTATCGCGCAGCAAATTCGCAGTGGAAACAGATTCATTGGATATTTTTAAGGTTGCATCTTCAAAATCCTCAATCCAAAATTTGGTTCCATTAATATATTTTGTTGTTGGATTAATTTTTACACTTTGATTTTTCACCAAATCTACATTGATGACATAATTTGCGCAAAATGGATATATTTTTTTTCCATGTCCCTTGATTCCATTTTTTTGCACCACAGGATAAAGGTTGATTTTATGATTTCCTTCTTTTAAAATTGGTAATTTTACTGGTAATTCAAAAAAACCTACGATTTCGTCATCGACGGTAATGTAAACATCTGAAAAATCTTCGGTTAATTCTTTTTCTGTTCCTAAATCCGGATTTTCAGTCAAAACCCATTCTCCAATTTCAATCCATGAAGGGTCAGGATTGTTCTTGACACAGGAATTCGTGATGAAAAATAAAATTGTAATATAAATGAGTTTATTCATAAGTTAAATTCAAAACGGGATAAGTGAGTTATTATTGTATCAAATTACAAAATCATTTTATTTGCTTTGACTTTTTCTAAAATTTGAGTTGCGACCTTGAGTGCCATAAAACCATCTTCTATAGATACAATTGGTCTCGAATTTGTGGTAATTGCCTTGTGAAAAGATGCTAATTCTTCTTTAATTGCATTAATTTCAGGAATGTCAGGTTTGTCAAAAATTACTTTTTTCTTTTCTTTTCCATTACCTAAATCAAATACAAAATCAAAGGGATCAACTTCTCCTTCGATGTTTTCCATGCTGACAACTTCCAATTCTTTTTGTAAAAAATCAACACTGATGTAGGCGTCTTTTTGGAAAAAACGAGATTTCCGCATGTTTTTTAAAGAAATTCTGGAGGAAGTTAAGTTTGCAACACAGCCATTTTCAAATTCTATGCGCGCATTTGTCATGTCGTCTGATTCACTTACCACCGCTACTCCGGATGCTGAAATCGATTTTACTTTGGAGTTTACAACACTTAAAATGATGTCGATATCATGAATCATCAAGTCTAAAACAACTGGTACATCTGTTCCACGAGGATTAAATTGAGCCAAGCGATGTGTCTCAATAAACATCGGAGATTTGAAATAAGGAATCGCTTTTTGAAATGCTGGATTAAAACGTTCAACGTGACCAACTTGTACTTTTACTTTTGCTTCCTCTGCCAAAGAAATTAATGTTTCGGCTTCAGATATAGTTTGTGTTATTGGTTTTTCAATAAAAACGTGTTTCCTTTTTTTCAGGGCGAGTGATGCAATTTCAAAATGAGAAATCGTTGGAGTTACCACATCAATGCAATCAACTTTGTCTAAAAACTCATTGATATCTGTAAACCGCGTGATCTTAAATTGATCTTCGACTAATTTTGCGTTCACATCATCTGGGTCAAAAAATCCAACTAATTCAAATGATGTGGTCAATTCTAAAATCAATTTGATGTGAATTTTCCCAAGATGACCGGCACCAAAAACTCCAATTTTTTGCATTTCTAAAGTATTTAAATGAATTTGGCTTGGATCAATTAATTTTCAACAAGTCGTCCATTGTTTTTTGTGAAACAGAATGGTAATATGGCCTTGCTTTCAAGTAGGTATCTTTGGCAAATTTCAAATTGCTTTTATCTTTATCTTTTGCTAAAGTTTTATAAATTGGTAATAAAAATTTACGTCTTCCAACTTTCATTAAGAATTTTTCCATCTCAGGACGAACATCGTTGTAACCAGCTTTTATAGCCAAAACGAACCATTCTGTCATGATTTCTGCATTTCCTGAATTTTTAAAATTCAATTTTTCATCTACCAATTTTAGTTGCTCCACAGAAATTGACTTTGGAAGTTTTCTAATAAATGCCAACCACTCTTGAGTGATGTATTTTTGTCTTGTAATTTTATCTTTTTTACGTTTTGTTTTGAAAATATTCTTTCCTGCGGCTAAATTATCAGCTAATTTCTCAACTTCCTTGAACCTAGGAGAATCAATTTTTACGCAGTTTTTTGGAATACCTTTTTCGTAAAGCCATTCCTTTGTATTGAACTCAATATCATTTGGTTCTAGTAAATTTGTGTTAAGGTATTTTTCAAAAGTTTCAGTGGTAACTGTTTTGAATTTATAATTTGAAAAGTAATTATTTATGAAGTTATCAAATTTTTCACGACCTACTTTTTCCTCTAAAGTTTTTAAGAAAAAAGCACCTTTTACGTAAGCAATCTGCGTCATTCCTTCATCTGGATCTCTTCCATTTAATGCCAATTTGAGGTAAGTGTCTTCAGGATGATCTCCTCCATGAATTTCTGCAATTTCATTCTCCAATTCTTGAAATTCTATCAAGGCCAAAATGTCAGCAATTTCTTTACCATAAATGGATTCCATGATTCTATTTTCAAAATAAACAGTAAAACCTTCATTTAGCCAGAAATCGTCCCAAGTGGCGTTGGTCACTAAGTTTCCAGACCAAGAATGTGCTAATTCGTGTGCAATAACAGTTACAAGGCTTCTGTCTCCGGTAATCAAAGTAGGATTTGCAAAGGTCAAACGAGGATTTTCCATTCCACCAAAAGGGAAAGAATAAGGCAAAACAATAACGTCATATTGTTCCCACTCGTATTTTCCATATAAACCTTCAGCGGCATTAATCATTTTTCGTAAGTCAGCAAATTCCCAAGAAACTTGTCGTAACATGGAAGGTTCGGTGTAAACGCCACAGTTTTTCCCTAGTTTTTTGTACGTTAAATCTCCAACAGCCAACGCGATTAAGTACACAGGAATTGCTTGTTTCATCTCGAAATGGTATTCACCCACTTCGCTTTTTTTCGTCGGATTTGTAGCACTCATCAATGCCATTAAATCCTTTGGAACTTTTACATCAGCTGAGTAAGTAATTCGATTTGATGGACTATCTTGTGTCGGAATCCAGGTTCTTGTTAGAATTGCTTGTCCCTGTGTGTATAAATAGGGGTGTTTTTTACCTGCTGTAAGTCTTGGATCCAACCAATCTAAAGCACCAGATTCACTTGTTGTTTTGTAATAAATATTTACGAAAGTGGTTGTAGAATCAATTTTGACACTTAGAGGAGCACCTAAAATTTCATCTTCCATTCCGATAACATAATCCGTATTTACTTCATTTCCTTTTTGACCAATTGTCACGAGATTGATTTCCAAACCTTTAATATCAAAAATCACCGTATCCGTTCCTTTGTTAATCATTTCATGACGTGCAATTCCATAAATTGATTTATTTTCAAAGTTTACTTCCAAATCTAAGTGTAAATGTTTGGTGTAAATTTCAGCCAAATTTGAATAACTGTGTGCATCACGAATTGGCTGATTGATGATTACTTTTTTTGAAAGTTCTTCATTTTCAGCTGCTTCCTGACTTCCGCAAGAAATTAGTAATAGGTTTAAGGTGAATATGAGGAGGAATTTAAATCTTTTCATTCTGTTTTTATCTGTGAACAAAAGTAACAATTATTTATTGATTTATCCTCAATTTATTCACAAAAAGTACAGTGGATTGTTAAATTATTGTCGATTCAATCAATTGATCAAAAAGAATATGCTAACATCAATTAATCGTAAACTGATTTAAAAAATATGGATTCAGATTTTTTTAAGATTAATTTAAATTTTTCATCAATGATTCTAGTAACTTGTAAGTGATCAGTATTCTTAGCCTCCTTCATTCATAGGTGTGCAAATTTCAAGTAAAAATCCGTCAATGTCTCGGATGTATCCAACTGTTTGTCCCCAAGGTTTTTGGATTGGCTCTTCCGTTAATAATGCTCCAAGTTCTATAGCTTTTTGAATAATTGTTTGAACGTCGTCTGTGACCATCGCCAATTCTATTCCAAAAGGCTTGTTTGATTGTGAACATTCAATAAAACCACTTTTTAAGTTTGAGTTCGCTAATTCTTTTGAAGCGAATGAAATTGTTGTTTGTCCTGTAAGAAGCTCACCGTAATCATTTTCCGGTGTAATAAATTTTCTCTCAAAGCCAAAAGCTTTTTCGTAAAACTCAATTGACTTTGTTACATCAGAAACGTATAAAATTGTATATCCTAACTTTACCATTTTGTCTTGTTTAATTTGCTTCAAAAAATGTAATTATTGGTTCTCCCTTAATATTTCTATCACCTCATTTCTATAGAAAATGGTAAACGCATTTGAATTCCATTTAGATTCTCTAATTTTTTAATTGTCTCGTAATAATGAACAAAACTTTCAGGCATTTTAGTTTTGACAACAACTTCCTCATCATTTTCCTGATTTTCAAGCATCTCAAAAATTTGATCAAATGGATTGTCTTTTTTCTTTGGATAAAAAATTAGTTTTTCTTCCTTGATTCCTGCTGTTTTTTTCGCAAAGGCAATCGCATCCTTGATTCCACCAATTTGGTCGATTAAACCAATTTTCAGTGCATCATTTCCAGTCCAAACTCTTCCTCGGGCAATCTTGTTTACCTGAGTTTTTGTCATTTTTCTGCCTGTAGCAACACGATCTAAAAACTCATCGTAAATGTGATCTACTTCGTCCTGAATGGAAGAAATTTCAAAGGCTGTCAATTTTCTGTTGGTTGAAACAACTGCATGTTCGTTGGTTTTTACTTCGTCAAAAGTGATTCCCAATTTGTTTTCAAACATTTTGCCAGTGTATGGGATGACACCAAAAACACCTATCGAGCCTGTAATTGTGTTTGATTCAGCAAAAATTTTGTGAGCTGGAGCAGCGATGTAATATCCACCAGAAGCGGCTACATCTCCCATTGAAACGATGACTTTTTTCTTTTGATTCAGCAAATAAACCTCTCTCCAAATTTCATCACTTGCCAAGGCGCTTCCACCAGGACTATTTATCCTAAATACAACCGTTTTTATGTCCTTGTTTAAACGAACTTCGCGCAAGTATTTGCAGATTTTTGTGGAACTCAAACCTTCACCATCAACGCTTACGTCGCCTTCTGCTACAATTACAGCAATATTTGCACTTTTTTGTATACCTGTTTGATTGGATTCAAATTCACTTTTTGCGTATTTTTCAAAGGCACTTAAATTTAATTCCTCATTTGTTTTGCCACCAACTTTTTTGTGTAAAATTTCAAAAATTTCATCGCGGTATTTTGTTGCATCAATCAATTTGTATTTTACGGCATCGGAAATTCGTTTGATTTTAAATTCATTTGCCAAACGATTCAATTCTTGTACAGAAACCCTTCTTTCTGCTGAAATGTCGCTTAACATATTTGTCCAAATATTATTGATGTATCTTTCCGTTTGTAAGCGACTTGAATCACTCATTTTTGTCAGGAAAAAGGGTTCAACGGCACTTTTGAAATCATTGTTTTTCCCCCGAATGACTTGCATTTCAACCTCCAATAAATCCAAAGTGTTTTTGAAAAACATCATTTCGCCACCTAAGCCAACAAATTCCATCATCGAGCTGGGAAAACCATAATTTTCATTCGCAGCACTTGCAATGTAATATTGTTTTTGACTTACTACTTCCCCTGCATGATATGCCACGACAAATTTGCCTGATTTTTCGAAATCATTGATTGCATTTCTGATTTCTTTTGCCGTTGACATGCCACATTGTGCATTTTTTAACTCGATAAAAATTCCTTTGATGTGCTCGTCTGTTTTTGCCATTTCGAAACCATAAAGCAAATCAGAAAGACCAATTTTGTTTTCAATTCCAAAAGAATTTGGATCAAATTTAGCGGAAGAACTTTCTTTTATTTCTCCACTTAAACTTAAGTGCAAAACGGTTTTGTCTTGAATTATTTTTTCAGGAGTTTCACCAAAACTTCCAATAATTCCTCCTAAACCTATAAAAAAAAGTAAATTTCCAAGAATTGAAACAATTAATGCTGCAATTAAACTTGGCCAAAATATTCTACCGAAGGTTATTTTTTTCTCTGACATAAAAAATGAATTTAAGCCAAATTTAACCAATAATAAAATATGTGCAAGTTTTTAAGTGTTAAAAGTGCTTAAATTGATGAAGTATGGAATAATACAAATGTAGATGCAGAAAAATAGAATTAATTCCAAAGAATGAATTCAAATTTCGCTTGCTATCTCAGCAACAATCAAAAAAATTACACCAATTGACTCAAAGCAATTTCAAACGCTGTTTTTGCAATTCCAGCTTTATTTGAATTGATTTTATGCGTTTTCTCTAAAGCAATTCGAATTGTATCGCTTGTGTCGGCAAAGATTCCTTCGTCAGTGATGTTTTTTAAATCAGAGCTCATCAAATAAGCAAAAACTCGCGCCATTCCACAGTTTGAAATGAAATCTGGTATAATTGCGATGTGTTTGTCTGCATATTCTGCAATTGGACCAAAGAAAATTTCAGGGTCAGCGAAAGGAACGTTTGCTCCTGAAGAAATTACTTCAATTCCAGCGGCAATCATGCGTTCCAATTGATTTTGAGTGATTAATCTGGATGCAGCACATGGAATAAAAACATCCGCTTTTACATCCCAAATTTCAGCATGAATTTCATCAAAACTAAGCATGTTTGGGTGCGATAATTCATTTCCATTTTTTTTCAGAAATAAATTTCTAACTTCTTCCAATGAAAAACCATCTTCATTGATTAATCCACCAACTCTATCAATAATTCCAACAATTTTTGCTCCCTCTTGCGCTAAGTAATATGCTGCAGCCGAACCAACATTTCCCCAACCTTGCACAATTATTTTTTTGCCAACAAGATTTTGGGTTGCTGAGCCTGTCGAAGCAGCCCAAGTGTTGTAATAATGTCTAATTGATTCAGAAACTCCATATCCTGTAACCATGTCAGCAACTACATATTTTTTTGCTAAATCTGGCGTATATTTTTCGTCTTCAATTACTTTCAAAACCCCTTGACGTAATTGACCAATTCTATGAATTTTTTGTGCTTCTTTTGGTTGAAAATGTCCGTTAAAAACACCTTCTTGAGGATGCCAAACGCCACAATCCTCCGTGATTGGAATAACTTCGTGAATTTCATCCACATTTAAGTCACCTCCAGTTCCATAGTAATGTTTTAATAATGGTGTCACAGCTGCGTACCATCTTCTCAAAACTCCTTCTTTTCTTGGATCTTTTGGGTCAAAATTAATTCCAGATTTTGCTCCACCAATAGCAGGTCCTGCAACGGTGAATTTTACTTCCATTGTTTTTGCCAAAGACTCAACTTCACGTTTGTCTAAACCGATTCTCATTCGGGTTCCACCACCGGCAGCACCACCACGTAAGGAGTTGATTACAACCCAACCTTCTGCTTCGGTTTCTGCATCTTTCCACTCAAAAACGATCTCTGGTCTTTTATGTTCAAACTTGTGAAGTAAATCTTTCATAATAAAGTCTTGTATTATTTTGAGTGCAAAAATAGAAAATCTTTTAACAGGATGTTAAGATTTCCTTCCAAAACCATGAAATGTTATTTATTTAACGATTTTTCGATTTAGCATTATTTTTCTGGAGACAAAATATCGTAGTACTGCACGATATAACCTTCAATTAAAGTACTTAAATTCAATTTTCCTTGCTCATCACTTAATTTTACGGAGGCCTTTCCTTCAAAAGATTTTTCACTTAATAGTGTTCCTGAAGAGTTGTAAATAAAAATATTGTTTTCGATACCATCAATTATCGCCAAGTACGTTGTTCCATTGGAAGAAGTAATGACGTCAAAGTCTTCGATTTCATTCGTTTTTGTACTGACTTTTTGTGAAAGATTTCCTTCTTCGTTGATGATGATAACTGTATTTTTATCTTGAAAACATAGGATTTGTTGCTTGCCTTTGTATAATTTCTTTAGGTTTTTGATTTCTTTGCCTGAGTAAATCGTTTTTTTGTTTCCATTCAAATCTGTTCTCACAACTTGATTGTTTTTCACTTCAAAATAAGCATAAGACGAACTAGTTTTGAGTTGTAATCGTTCTTTTGGAAGAATAACACTTAATTTTAAAATTTTGTTTTTGTCTAAATCAACATGTTGACTTTTCGATTCTCCACTAACAATTGCTGTTAGAATTTTACCATTTTTGAAAACATCAATTTCATTTTTCACACCAGAAAAATTGAGTTTCAGTTTCCTTACAATTCTTCCATTTTGATCCATTTGCAACAATTCATTGTTGGTGTTCACGAGTAAAAAATTCGCCTTGTTATTCCATCTGTAAAATGAAACTGCATTTGAAGCTTTTACGGAAAGAGGGAATTCATTTACTTTTGAACCATCAGCAGAAAACAAATACAATTTTTCACTTGTATTCAAGAGTAATTGCAGATTTCCATTTTCGAAAATATCAATTAATTTAGGATTCCCGATAATTTCTCCCTCTAATTTTTGTTTCCAAATTTGTTTTTTATTTGAAATTGCAATAATTTCATTGTCAGCACTTATTGCATATAATAAGGTCGAATTACCTAAGAAAAGTTTTAATTTTGATGCGAAAACAAAAGAGTTGTTAGTTTTTACTTCTTTTCGAATTTCCTTCGTTACATCTTCATTCTCTGCGCTATAAATCTGCGTTTTTATTAGCAGATTTTTATAAGAAGTCAAACTATATGTTTTGCCAGCGTTTAAATTTCTTTCAGAAACTTTTTTTGGCATTTTATCAAAAATCGTTTTGAATTTTTCTTGATCCAAGGCCAAGGTGTTTCCTAATTGATATTCTGCAATAATTTTTTCGAGTGTCTCTTTTTTCTCCGATAAAATTACTTTGTCCGCCAATTTTCCAATGTAAAAACCAGAATTTGTATTTTTTGGAAATGATTTTAACAAATTGATTCCTTTAAATTTATTTGTTAGTTCCGTTTCTGCCTCACTATCTTGATCGTTTCTCAAAATATTAATTGGGTCAATTGATTTATTGTAATCACTTAAAATACATTTTACTCCTTGGTAGGAAAATAGAACCATACCATCTTCCATCCATTGATACAGAGGACTTTCTGTGTTCAAGATGTTCGTGTTGACAGCATATTCTTTCTCCATGAAGTGGTATTCATCACAATTTGCGGGTAAAAATTGAGAAAATAAATCAGCGTCATCTATTTTTTTTGTTTCAACCTTTGGACCATATTTGGTTTGATAAGAAATCGTGCCATTTCCCTTAAAGTAAATGTTGGTTGATTTTAATGGGTGACTCAAATGAATGATGCTTGCACTAGCCTTATTGTCCCACAATGGCCATTCAATTTCTTTGTGCCACTGGTAGGAATTGTTTTTGGTAATCAACAAATGATTCTTTTTGTAAAAACAAGTCAAATTGGATTGAATTTGAAATTTATTTTTTTTAGGAAGTGGAATTTTTATTCCTTTGGTTTCGAAATATTTCTGAACGCTATGTTTTGTCCAAATATTAGGAGTTTCAATGATGATTAGCGGTCTTTTTTCTGAAATATAGATGCGTTCACTTGCAAATACATTTTGTAAGAGTTGAGAAAATAATTCTTTAAATTCAGAATTTAAGGTGTAATTTAATTCATCAATATGTACTTCTGAAGAGCGATTTATTATTAAAATTTCGCCATCAATTTCAGAAAAAATATGTTGCGGTGAAACATTATCTTTTTGATCTAATAAATCGTAACCGATAAAAATTATCCATGCTAAACTTATAAAACTGAGCATTAGGAGGAAAAAGCGTGCAAACATGAATTCTTTTAAAACTTTAGTGAGGAAACAATTTTAATGTACAAATTTAGTTGAATTTGTAGCGGATTTAACTTGCATTTTGGAAAGAAGTTAACACTTCAATGTTTAATCAAATTCAAGTTGCATTTGACTTTTTAGGTGGAAAGTTTTTCGATGAAATTCTGTAAATCCGAATTCCTTGATTGCATTTTGATGATCTTTTGTGGGGTAACCTTTATGCTTTTCCCATTTATAATTTGGGAAATCCAATGCCAATTTCTCCATAAATTCATCTCGATGAGTTTTAGCTAAAACCGATGCTGCAGCAATGTTTTTAAATTTTCCGTCACCCTTCACGAAGCAAAAATGTGGAATTTCAAAAGCATGAAATCTATTTCCATCAATCAGTAAACATTGTGGTTTTGGGTCTAAATGTTGAGCAGCAAGTTGCATCCCTAAAATACTTGCATTCAAGATGTTAATTTGGTCAATAATTTCGTGCGAAACAAACTGCACATTCCAAGCAATAGCTTCTTTTTCAATAATTGGTCTTAAAATTTCTCGGTGTTTTTCGCTCATTTTTTTTGAATCATCTAAAAATGGGTGAGAAAAATCTGGCGGTAAAATTACTGCTGCAGCGCAAACAGGACCAGCCAAACAACCTCTTCCAGCTTCATCGCATCCAGCTTCAATTATTTTTTCGTTAAAAAATGAAAGTAATTCTGCCATGTTAAAAAATATTTATACCTTCGTAAAAAGATTAAGTTATGAAATTATTATTAGTTATTATTGGTTTTGTAGGTACTGTAGCCTTTAATCAGGCATTTTCCCAAGACAAAATTTTCGAAGCAAAGGTAGTAAATCCTGCTAAATTTTCTGAAAGCAAAACAGCTGGTGTGTTTGAATTTATGATGCCAAGTGCAACAAAAAAAGAAGTTCTTGAAAAAAATGCTACGTTTTATGTTACGTTTTTTACTGTTTCTTACGATGAAAATACACACATTGCAAAAATTACAATGGTAAACAATGATGCATCTAGCCGTCAGATTATTAATCGCTTTTTTGTGTCAAATAAGATTTCTCAAATTGAAATGGGTGGAACTCTTTTCAAAGTGTCAGAATTTTACGATAAACAGTTGAAATAAATAAGTTTAATGAAGAGATTAGTTTATTTGTGTGCACTTGTAATTGCAGGTGTTACTTTTTCGTCCTGTTCTAATTCTGAAAAATCAGAAGATAAAACAGAAATGGTTTCTTATGGTCCAGAAGAAGTTGATGTTGAAAAAGCAATTCAAGTTGCTGAAATGGTCACTAAAATGAATGCTTCCAAAAAGGAACAAGAATTTACAATCAATGCAAAAATTGATGAAGTTTGCTCGAAAGCTGGTTGTTGGATCAATATCAAAAAAGAAGATGGTAGCACATTTAAAGTGATTTTTGAAGACCATTTTACAATTCCTCCAAAAACCAACATTGGAACTTCAGCTTACTTACACGGAATAGCATATTGGGATACCATTCCTGTTGATATTTTGCAACATTACGCTGAAGATGCTGGAAAAAGCAAGGAGGAAATCGCAAAAATCACAGAACCATCTTTCGAATTAGCTTTTGAAGCGGATGGTATTACCTTTGAAAAAGCAAAATAATCTCAGAATAACAAAAAATAATATACGAATAATGAAAAAGTATACTTCAATTATTTCCATCTTTTCAATACTTTTCACCTTAGCGCTGTTAGCGTCTTGCTCAAGTTCAAACGAGGTAGTTTCTAATAATTTTATAACAAAAAGAAAATATAATAAAGGTTTTCATATTGATTTTAAAAAACGATATGAGGGTATTCAAGGCCAAGAGTTAGCAACAAAAGATGTGAAGAAAACTAAAGAGCAAGATGAATCCATTGAAATAACTGAAAGTACTGAACTCGAGGAAAACAGTAACATGGCTTTAAATTCAAATAATGATTTGAGTGAAAGCGAAAAAAGTACGGACCTTGTTTTAATCGAAAGTAATTGTTCTTCATTAGAAACGGTGAATAATAAGTTTTCTGATAATCAAAGCTTAGTTAAATCAGGAAATACAATTGAAAGTTCTTATAGTGATAAGGTACAAAATAATACAAAGCTCAAGAATAAGAAAAACATTTACAAAACACCCTCTAAAGGAGCTGATGAAAAAACTATTCTACTAGTAATTTTATGTTTTATTTTGTCTCCTTTAGCAGTATTTTTGCATCAAGGAAGTTGGAATACCAAATGCTGGATTAATTTAATTTTATTTCTTCTTTTTATTTTTCCAGGTTTACTTCATGGATTGTACGTCATTTTGGTAGACTAATAAATGGCCAAATGAGAACTTCCAATTTTTTTAATGGCATTTTTATTTGTCCGATTGCTTTTTCACTTCAAATTTTGTAAAAGATACTATCTTTGTGTTTTAAAATAAGGAAAGTATTTAATTATGTCACAAAAACCAGCAATTCCTAAAGGAACAAGAGATTTTTTACCTGTTGAAGTAGCGAAAAGAAATTATATTTTTGATACCATCAAGAAGTCTTTCAAAACTTTTGGATTTTCACCGATTGAAACGCCTTCCTTCGAGTTGTCTTCCACTTTGATGGGGAAATACGGTGAAGAAGGTGATCGTCTGATTTTCAGGATTTTAAATTCGGGAGAAAAAATGAAAAAGGCAGATATTGACGCCTTACATACAGATAATTTGCCACGCTTCGCGAATTCTTTGGCTGAAAAAGCACTTCGCTACGATCTTACCGTTCCTTTTGCACGTTTTGTGGTGCAACATCAAAATGATTTAACTTTCCCATTTAAAAGATACCAAATTCAACAAGTTTGGCGAGCAGATAGACCACAACATGGAAGGTACCAAGAGTTTTACCAATGCGATGCGGATGTTGTAGGAAGTGATTCTTTGCTTTATGAAATAGATTTTGTTTTGCTTTTTGATGCTATTTTAACGGATTTAAAACTTCCTTCTTTTACAATAAAATTGAATAATCGCAAAATTTTATCTGGAATTGCGGAGGTAAGTGGTGAGCACGATAAATTGGTGGACATCACCGTTGCAATTGATAAATTGGATAAAATTGGGGAAGATGGTGTTGTAAAAGAATTACTAGAAAAAGGAATTTCTCAACAAGCCATTGAAAAAATAAAACCACTTTTTTCCTTTTCAGGAGAAAATGAAGAGAAATTAGAAGCAATGAAAAGCTTTTTGTCTGATAGTGAAATCGGATTAAAAGGAATTGAAGAATTGGAATTTGTAATCAATCAATCAAACGAATTAGGACTCACAAACGCAATTTTGGAATTTGATGTAACCCTTGCGCGTGGACTAAATTATTACACAGGAGCTATTTTTGAAGTAAAAGCAAATGGCGTAAAGATGGGAAGTATTTGTGGTGGTGGACGTTACGACGACTTAACTGGTTTGTTTGGCATGAAGGGAATGTCGGGAGTAGGTATTTCATTTGGTGCCGACAGAATTTACGATGTTTTGACAGAATTAAATCTTTTCCCACAGAAATTAAATCAAGGCTTAACCCTGCTTTTTGTGAATTTTGGCGAAAACGAACAAGCACAATGTTTAAAATACATCAAAGAATTGCGCCTAAATGGATTTGATTGTGAAATTTATCCAAGCAACGCAAAAATGCAGAAGCAAATGAAATATGCCAACGACAGAAATGTAAAATATGTGGCAATTTTGGGTGAAAACGAACTTAAAAATGGAATGATTCAACTTAAAAACATGGAATCAGGGGTGCAAGAAGAACTTAGTTTTGAATCCTTGTTGGAGAAAATGGGGAAAGGTGAAGAGTTAAGAATGGAAAATGGAGAATGAAGAATTAAAAATGATGAATTTAGAATGTAGAATGATGCACTTCATTTCGATAGGCTCTCTTAGACAAGCTCAGTGCATCGCAGTGCAAAATGACTTCGCTTAGTGTGAAAATGATAAATTTTCTAACAATCCAATAATCGAATAATCACAATATGAAGATAACAAACACATGGATTTCCCTAGAAGAAATCGACAAAATAATAGAAAATAAAGAACAGATTAGTTTAGCGGAAGAAGTTAAACTCGCGGTACAAAAGTGCCGAGATTTTTTAGATGAAAAAGTGGCTCGAAGTGAGCGATTAATCTACGGAGTAAATACTGGATTTGGATCTTTGTGCAACACGTCAATTTCCAATGATGATTTAGAACAATTGCAACGAAACTTAGTTTTGTCTCACGCTTGTGGAATGGGGGAGGAGGTGCCTTCAGAATTGGTAAAACGTATGTTGCTGCTTAAAGTTTTAGGTTTGTCTCACGGAAGTTCTGGTGTACAACTAGAAACTGCTGAACGATTAATTTTCTTTTTCAATAATGATATTTTACCTGTCGTTTTCCAACAAGGAAGTCTTGGCGCATCGGGAGATTTGGCACCTTTGGCACATCTTTCTTTACCTGTTATTGGTGAAGGTGAAGTTTATTTTGATGGCAAAAAATTTCCATCGCAGGTAGTTTTAGAAAAATTCAATTTAAAACCAATTGTTTTACGTTCCAAAGAAGGCCTTGCTTTGCTTAATGGAACGCAATTCATGAGTGCTTATGCTTCATTTTGTGTTTCAAAAAGTAAAAAATTGTGGAATCAATGGAATTTGATTGCCTGCATGTCTTTGGACGCTTTTGATGGTAGAAAAGAACCATTTCAAGCAAATGTAAATGAAATTAGAAATCAAGTTGGACAAATTCAAACGGCTGAAATTTTTAGAGAAATTCTAACTGGAAGTGAATTAATTGTGCGAGAAAAAGCACATGTTCAAGACCCTTATTCATTCCGTTGCATTCCGCAAGTGCATGGCGCAAGTAAGGATACAATTGATCATTGTGCAACAATTGTTGAACGTGAGATTAATGCGGTAACGGATAATCCAACGGTTTTCCCTGACGATGATGACGTTGTTTCAGCAGGAAATTTTCATGGTCAGCCATTGGCATTAATCTTAGACTTTTTGGCAATTGCCATGGCGGAAATGGGTTCTATATCAGAACGTAGAACCTATAAATTGATTTCAGGAACTCGCGGTTTGCCAGCATTTTTAGATTCTAATCCAGGATTAAATTCTGGTTTTATGATTCCACATTATACCTGTGCATCGATTGTGAGTCAAAACAAACAATTGTGTTCACCAGCTTCAATTGACACGATTGATTCTTCCAATGGACAAGAAGATCACGTAAGCATGGGTGCAAATGCAGCAACAAAATTATATCGAGTAATCGAAAATTGTTTTTCAATCCAAGGAATTGAGTTATTAAACGCAGCACAAGCTTTGGAATTTAGAAGGCCATTAAAATCTTCCCCAAAAGTGGAGCAATTATTTGCCGATTTTAGAAAAAATGTTTCCTTTGTTTCAGAAGATTGTTATCAGCACCCATTAATGAAAGAAAGTGCTAACTTTGTGAAAAACGAACTATAACGGGCGAGTAATTAAGACAAAAATTATGTAAATATGGAATATTTTATACCATTTGGGGCATTAGTAGTGATTTTACTATCTGGTTTTCGGATTGCCCAAGAGTACCAGCGCGGAGTTGTTTTCAGATTAGGTCGTTTTCAATCCATAAAAGGTCCCGGTATTTATTGGATTATTCCATTGGTTGACAGACAGCAGAAAGTGGATATTAGAACAAAAACGGTCGATCTTGAACAACAGGAAACTATCACCAAAGACAGTGTCACAATCAAAGTGAATGCAGTTTTGTGGTTTAAAATTACCAGTCCTGAGGAAGCCATCATCAAAGTTGCTGATTACAACAAAGCGGTTTATCAATTTTCAGTAACAGCTTTACGAAATATTATTGGACAACATACATTGGATGAGGTATTAAGAGAAAGAGAACAAATCAATGCCACTTTGCAAAAAATTGTTGATTCGATAACTGAGCCATGGGGGATAAAAATTGAAATGGTTGAAATGAAGGATGTTGAAATTCCCGAAGCGATGCAAAGAGCAATGGCGAGAGAGGCCGAGGCGATTAGAGAAAAAAGAGCTAGGATTGTGAAAGCAGAAGCAGAATTGGAAGCTTCCATTAAATTAACGCAGGGAGCAAAAGAAATGGAAGGTAGCCCAATCGCCCTTGAACTTCGACGCATGCAAATGCTTTCTGAAATTGGAATAGATAATAATACAACTACGATTGTTCTTGTTCCGTCTGATTTTACGAATGCAGCAAAAAGTTTTACGGAGTTGGTAAGCAAAAAATAAGTGTATTCAATGTACTTTGAAACAAATTCAAAACATAAATTGCTCTATTTCTAAATTTTTAATCAAAAAAACATTCTAATGGAAAACAATAACAACGAACAAATAAAAAAAAGACCAGTATTTTTAACTGTTTTAGGGATTTTAAGTTTTATAACCATTGGTTTTGGTTTATTAGGCAATGTAACTGGAATTTTTTCCGGACCACTTTCTGAAAAAGAAATGAATCAGGCGATGACCGAAGCTTTAAAATCTTTGGAGCCATTAAATGCTTCAGGAATGAATGATATGTCAGCTTCGTTTGAATTAGTTTTTAGAACACAAGTATATATCAATGCCAATTTTTATGTACATACTTTAATAACCATTGCTTCTTTTTTAATTGGATTGATTGGAGTCATTTTTATGTTCAAAGGCCAGAAAAATGGTTTTCATTTATACATTATCTATAATTTGATTAATGTTTCCT
The DNA here is from genome assembly GCA_044348665.1 of Crocinitomicaceae bacterium. Classification (GTDB taxonomy): domain Bacteria; phylum Bacteroidota; class Bacteroidia; order Flavobacteriales_D; family Crocinitomicaceae; genus M2408. The sequence goes on along the minus strand of JBIKSI010000016.1, from coordinate 150 downwards.
CCATTTATGTAAGCGTACCAGCGAGTGAAGTGCCAAGTATTATTGTGATTTCGAATTTGATTTTCTCAGCTTTATTTGTGTTTTTGTATAGCAGAAATTTGCACTGGATGAAGTGATAATTTTGAACGAGGGACCTTAAGTTTTAATAAA
>JBIKSI010000223.1:0-3314 GCA_044348665.1 Crocinitomicaceae bacterium | reverse complement strand
GAGTTTTTTGATGCAATTTTTGATTTAATGAAGCAAGATAAGAAAAATGCTCAATCAAAAATTTTATGTGTACTTTTAAATGAAATCGGAGAATCAGAAATTGATATTCCATTAAGTTATGAGCAAATAATTGAAACCTTAAATTGGTTTAAATCTCTAAAGCAATAATCAAAATATCGTCTGTTTGTTCAATTTTCCCTTTCCAAGACGAAAAACTAGTGTTTAATTTCATTTTAAGTTTTTCTAAATTTCTTTCAGAATTTAATATTTCTTTAAATCTTTTTTTGTGAATTTTTTTCCTAGAATTCTATTTTTAGGTCCACCGAATTGATCTACGAATCCATCAGAGAAAAGGAAAAATTGATCACCTTTTTCAAATGAAATGTGTGTCGTAACGTATTTTTTGTGCACATCATGATACAATCCAATTGGAAATCGTTCTCCTTTTATTTCGTGAACTTCGCCAAAGTTGGGTTTCTTAAGCAATGATTAGCTCCAGAAAAGGCTAGATTATTATATTCAAAATCAAAAATGCATAAGGAAATATCCATCCCATCTGCTCGCTGAATGGCATTATTTTGATTAAATTCATTAAATAAAAGTTCATCTAAGGCCTGTAAAATATCGTTTGGATTGGTTTTTTTCTGATGTTTAATTACATTTTTAAGTAAATTATTTGCTAAAATTGTCATTAAAGCACCAGGAACCCCATGGCCATTGCAATCAATACAAGCAATGAAAGTCAAATTCATGAATTCATAGTACCAATAAAAATCTCCGGAAACAATATCTTTTGCTTGAAAAATCAAAAAACCTTCACTGAATTTGTTATTGTAAAAATTTGCTGGAGGAAGGATTGAATTTTGAATCGATTTGGCATAATTTAAACTATCAATAATCTCGTTATTTTTCTGTATCAGTAAAGAATTTGATTTTTTTAATCGATTTTCATTTCTCTTTCCTCTGAAAATAAAAAATTAAATAATGTGGTTGTGTGTGTTCGCCAAGTGATTAAATTTTCCTCTGCGTGCTCGTGGCAACAACTGTTTGTTCTTAGCGTTTGAGGTCAGTTTCTTTTTCGGGGTCAGAAATAAGTCTGCCTCCAGTAAGAATCGACCTTTTTAATTCTTGTTCATTACACACTTATTTCGACACCAAGATTTTTAAGTTTCTCAATGTAACTTTGAATCTGTTTATCTCTTTTTCTGGTATCAAGGTATTCATAGCCAAGTTCTTTAAATGGTTGAAGATCTCGTAAAATGAAGTATGCTGCAACTAGTATTTTATGTCCTACGGATACAAGTGCTCGCTTTTTTCCTCTGCGAACAATCAGGCTCTCATACTTTTTGCGAAAAAAACTATTCTTGACTTTACTTGCCGACCAAGCGCATTCAACCAAAATGGGCTTCAGATATTTATTTCCATTAGTGATTCGACTACTCATCTTTTTTCCAGCGCTTTCATTATTTCCAGGACAAATTCCAGCCCATGAAGCAAGATGGTGTTCGTTTGGGAACTTTGACATATCTGGTCCAATTTCTGCAAGTATCGCAACTGAAGACAGTTTGTTTATTCCTGGAATAGATTGAAGCAATTCAAGCTCCCCTGAATAGTTCGCTGTTTGCTTATCTATTTGATTATCAATATCAGCAATTAATTTATCTATACTTGCGATACTATTACGTATTGCTCTGATCATAAATTTGTGATGTTCTGTTAAGTTTCCTACTAATGCTTCTCGCAAGTTTTCACCTTTAGATTGTATTCTGCCATGACACATCTTAACCAGTATATCAACATTTTTTTCACCTTCAAGAATGGCGTCAATTATCCTAGAACCACTTTTACCAAAAACATCGGTTATTACGCTACTTAGCTTGAAATTGGCATCCTGTAGAATTTTTTCAAACCGATTTCTCTCTGATGTTGCTTGCTGCGTAAGTTTACGACGATAGCGAAATAAATCACGAAGTTCTCGAATATTTCTTGGCGGGATAAAACTGCCCTTCAACAAACCACTTAAAAGTAGTTTGGTAATCCATTTACTATCCTTTTTATCTGTTTTGTGACCAGGAACATTTTTTATATGCCTCGCGTTGACTAGAAGGATTTCAAAATCATCATCAATGATGTTGAATATTGGACGCCAATAAATCCCTGTGCTTTCCATTGCAATGTGCGTAATTTGATGTTCTAATAACCATTCCTTCATTCTTATAAGGTCATTGGTATAGGTAGTAAATGTTCTAGTTTCACTTCGAATATTAACTCCAGAGATGGTGGCTACAACAATATCACGATGCACATCCATACCGCAACCTCGTTCAACAACTTGTTCAAATATTACTGATTGTGTTTCCATAATTGTGCTTTTTAGCACAATTTACAAATTTTCATCGCTGTTTGTGTAAAATTTTTACATGAAGGTTTCTTTTGGTAATGTCATATCCTACGCTTACAACATTTCCTTCATCGTCCAAGGAGCTATTCCATAAAATCCATTTTTTATTTCCATCCGAATCAAAAAGCATGCGCTCTGTGCTGAGTTCCTCGATTCTATTTTCCTTGACGAGTTTTTTGAAATAATCGAACATTTCAATTGCTGAAATTTCATTTTTTCGCGTTGCTCTCCACCAATATTCACCTAAAAGTTCCTCTGGTTTATAGGCCAAGATTTTTTCTACAGATTGACTTACATAGATTATTTCTCCCGATCGATTGATTACTACAACAATTGTATTGCTGTTTTGCGAGATAATTTCGACAATATTTTTTTCTTGATATTTTACCATAGTTTTTTGCAAAATTAGGAATGCATAGTTTATTACTTGTTAAGCCAGTTTTAATAGTTTATTAAGCTAGACGAAAAAGGTATTGCTGAGGATGAATTCTTTGTTCTTTATGTTCAATAGCTTAAAATTGTCTCCTTTTATAAGTTATTGAATTTTGCCTGAATAATTATTTAATAGTTGTTTAATAATTGCTTAAAATACAGACGATTTTTTCTAATGAACTTTGCAGCAGATTCAAAAAGTGATCTCCTTGATTCAATTATTTTTTTTGATGAAACCATTTTTTGAAATAAGAATTTAGAAATTTAAAATGAATTTACCAAGAAAAATAGCGATTATCAATCTGTTTATTGTTCAATTTCATTTCTCCCAAGTAAGTATTACAACATCCAATTATTCGCAAAATTTTGGAACTACTGCTGAAGCAGCAACAACTGCAGCTACTAATTGGTCACCAAGATCTGTATTTCCCGGTTGGTATTTAAGTGCGGGAGGTACATTCAATTTTGCTGGAACTTTTAA
>JBIKSI010000222.1:0-3332 GCA_044348665.1 Crocinitomicaceae bacterium | reverse complement strand
TCGCCATCTTCATCCAAAATGGTGGGGTAATTTTTATTGCTTCCTTCATTTATTACTAGTTGAGCATTAGTTTGCACAAAAAGTAAATTAAAAAACACCACTAAGAGTATTTGTTTAAGGTGCATTTCTCTCTATTTTAAAATATTCTTAATTTTGTTTTCTCTTTTGTTAAGGTGTAGCACTACCTGCCTTGTTTGCATTGTGTATAACGGTTTGAAGCTAAAAGAAGTTGGCGGGTTTTAACCGAGATGCTTTTGCGGAGAAGAATTTTTCATTCACCACACATCTTTCTGCGGGGCACATTGCCGCCAATTTCTTTTAGGTGCTGTTATGGGCAGTTTTAGATTCCATAACTCATCCCTAAATTCTACCTACGCCTCTAATTTATTCAAAACCAATTTAGCTAACTTTTCAGTTTTACATCCCATCAGTTCTGGATATTTTTGGAGTATTGCAGATGAAGTTTTATTGGCAGCACCAGAAATGTGAGGTATACTTATGACTGGTGTTTTAGCCCAATAGTTTAACTGAACATCGACCCAAGGTTTGGGGGTTAATCCTTTCATTTTATAAATGGCATTTCTAGATGAATTACCCATAGTTACAATTGCTTTAGGAGTGAGTACCTCTATTTCTTTATTTAAAATTATTTGATGGCTAGTTAATGAAGTAAATTCAATGAGCGAATTGCTTCTTACGTCTGTTGGATAAAATCCTTCTCTAAAAAATAATTTATAAATATCAGTGACATAGACATGATATTTTTTCAATAATTCTAAAAAGAAAGCTCTATTGGATTTGAAAGTCTTTTCACCCGTTGTATCGCTATCTATTAAACTAAATGGTACCCAGAAGCCTATTTGACTCATTGTAGATTCTTCTTGAAATACATTGGGAGGAAGGGGATCCATGGCAATGACCATTATGGTTTCTTTTACATTTTCATTGAGCGATTTAAGCATAATAGGAAAGTCTATTGCCATTGTTCGTGTAAATTTCTTTTTAATTGCATCAAACTCCTTTACTAATTCGTTTTTCTGTAAATCATTGCCTTCAATCATTTTCATCAATGATTCCTTGTCAAGATTTGATGATGAATCATTGGCTTTAGAAAAATAAGAAATCAATTGAATATAAGTATGAACAATACCTTTCATTGGATTTATTAACTTAGATTCAATCTCCCTTAATATTTCACCTGTTGGAATTTCAATTTGATAATATTTCATGGTTATTCATCATCAAATTGAGTTGATAGATACAATTTCTATAGTGGAAGTTCCGGCTTTGCCCGACTTCACATCACGGTCTTCATTCTCGACAAAGCTTTTAGCAACGCTACTGGTCATTGATGTACCGTTATGTTTTACAATGATTTTACGTTCTATTTTTTCACCTCTATCATTTGTTGTTTTTACTCCGAATCTCATTTTATCATGCCCCAATAACGTTCCTAAAACGGAGCCTTTCACTACAGCTTCTAACTTAGCCTCTTTTAGTTTTACTTTATAAGTGATTGCAAATTTTGTGTCTTTTGACTTATCATTAGATACAACACGCTCTTTAATTTTTTCTTCTCTGTATTTATCAAAGGCTTTGAGTTCCCTCTGAACTCTTGCTTCCTCTAATTTGAGTATTCTTTGAAATTCTAGTTCTTTTTCTATTCTTTCTTTTTCTCTTTTTAATTCAAAAACAGTCTTACCTGTTGGTTTATCATTTCTCCAGGTACCTTCATAAAAGTCTCCGTCAGTAAAGTTCATTTTGCCATTACCCTCCATCTTACCTTCATAGATTTCTCCTTCATAGACATCTCCATTGGGCATTATTTTTTTACCTTTTCCTGTTCTTTTAACGTCAAAATATCCTTCAAGAGTTACTCCATTTGTAAAAATAAATTTTCCAAAATCCATTATTTTGCCCTCCCTAAAATAACCTTCAAATATACAGTCGTCTATGAACTTATATTTACCAGAACCATTGATTTTATCTGTCTGCCAATTCCCTTCGTATTCTTCACCATTGGCAAAAATCATTTTTCCATTACCACTTTTCATGTTTTGATACCATTGTCCTGTATAAAAATTTTTGTTTGCGTATTTTAACATTCCATTTCCATGTCGCATGTTATCTTTCCATTCTCCCTCATAAAGATCACCATTTCCCCATTTATGAATACCTAAACCATGTCTATTACCATCCTTAAACATTCCTTCATACACCCCATTAGTTATTAAATATTTTAAAACCCCTTTGCCATTGGGTTTATTTTCACTATTTACTTCGCCGGTGAATTCAGTTTCATGCTTCAATTGGTCTTTACTTTTTTCAAAAAGCTCTTTCCATTTGCTTTTATATTTTTCAAAGTCGCCTTGCTTTTTCAGAAAACTTCTTTCATAGAGGTTATCATACCTTTTCTTACAGATCTGAATTATCATTTCATTTTGTGTTTCTATGGCAGAAACTATTATTTTATCAAAAGTGTTGTTACTGTATTCTTTGCTTAAATCGGCGTGATAACAAACTCCTTCAAAGTCATTTTTTTGAAATAAACTAGCGAGGTAGCTAGGGTCAGGATTTTTCTCTTTGGGTAACTCTTGAACAATTACTTGCTTTTCAATTTTAGTAGATTGTTCGAGATGCTTTTCTTCAATTACTTTTGTTTCTTCTTGTAATGTAACAGTATTTGTTTCAACAAGATTTGATGATTGAATTGTGCATTTAGAAATGATATCCAAAGCAACTATAATGGCTTCATACAGATTACAATCCTTAGAGCATTTTAATCCACCACTAAAGGCAGTGTATTGATTTGTGTTTGTAGTGATAATACTATCTATCAATACCCTGTCACTACAGGTAAATCCCAACTTTATAGCCGATTCATTTTTTGTATTGAAAAACAATACATCCTTTCTATTGGATGTAATAAATGGTAAAATGTCTAAGAAATTATCCTTGTCTATTTTTTTAACCTCAGCATCAGGTAAGGCTTCTTTAATCTTTGTAAAAATTGTTTGTTGAATTGATTGTGTACTCATGTGTATTTCGTGTTTTTTTTTCTTATGTGACTTATTTTTATAATTGCCCATAACGGTTTGCGGCTACCCGAAGGTGGCGATTTAGAAGCTCTTCACTGTCAACCAAGCACAAATTTTGATAGAAGCACAAAGCTTGATTTAACCACTGAACCGCCACTTTTGGGTAGCTGCTGTTGAACAAAAGCTTCGCTAGCCTGCATTTCCGATCCATACTACAATAATACAAATTTTTCGTAGAAGAACTCATAATTCTAAAAAATTAAATTATGAGTTTCAAAAAAGAAAATTATTACA
>JBIKSI010000015.1:0-35623 GCA_044348665.1 Crocinitomicaceae bacterium | reverse complement strand
CTTAAAGCAATAGAAATGGCAATTACTCATCTTGAAAAATATTTTGACCCTATAAACTCAAAACCTCCAAGTTAATTTGACAAAGTAGGATTAGAACATAATTTATTATCAATAATCTAAAAAACAATTAATCATGAAAAAAAACATCCTAACAATTGCGTTTTGCCTAACGCTACTGAGTCTATTCGCTCAAGAAATGAACCCTAAAGAATACGCAATAATTACCGAAGAAATGCTATCAGGAAATCAATCACGTTATGCTCCTTCAATAGATGCAGCATCAGTTGCGTTTACACCAAATGGCGATTTTCTGTTTATAATTGATACGAAAATGGATGAAGATGGGAGCGTTGCAGTTTATAATGTGGCACAAAAAAAAGTTGTAAAAAAATTTAAAATAAAAAAACACGGGAATTATTTTTTTGATGGAAAAATAATATGCAATCACAAAAACACCAACCAGTTAGCTGTGGTTCTAAACAAAAGTACGGTAAAGGTAATTCAAAACTGGCAAACAGCTCCGGAGGATATTCTTTTACAAAAAACGAATGAAAATGTTGTTTCAATAAAAGCAAAAGCAGATAAAGGACAAATGGCTTTTTCGAATGATGGCAAAAACTTGTTTTTGATTGAAAATGAAGCTACAATTATAAAATCTGTAGATTTAGCTTCAGGTCTTATTACCAAGAAAATTCTGCCAGATGGTAAATTACCTTGTATAAAGTCTTACCTTAGTACATTTATTGGTAATGATGAAATTGTTGTGTACAATAACGCTATCGAAGAAAAGAATAAGCCTCGCATTCCGCACAATATTGAAATATATAATTTAACTACAAATTTATTTGTAAGAAAATATGAATTAGAAGGGATATTTGATTTCCCTACTGCAAGTTCTCATGGTAATCCACATGTTATTATTACTGGTGATATGTTTTTAAACTTATTAACAGGAGAAAAAGATGACACGTATAAAAGGATTGAAAAAGAGATACAAGCAATAGATGAAAAAGCATATGTAAAATTGCACCAAATTCCGGGTATTGGTTTTATTGGGGATTATTTTTTACATGAGCAGTCAGAAAAAACAATTGGTAGTGTAACAACAATAAAAACAAGATCTGGTGCTGGCTTATTCTTTTTTGACAAAAATGGTAATGATGTATCTGGTGATTTCCCGAGTGTAAACTATAAAGTGCCGGGGGTTACACGTTATCAAATTTCCGCTAATGGAAAATACATGATTTTTCATCACAGCGATAGCGATGACAGTGCTAATAATCGTTTGGTAATTGCTACATTGTATTAGTCAAAATTACCTAGCTCCGCAGGATATGTATCGGATTATTTGCACCGTGCAAGCTGTTATGAATTAAATAAACAACTAAACTTCATATTTATAATTGGTTTTAAAAGAGGAGCAGAAAATGTTCCTCTTTTTACTATTAAAACTATCATTTTACGTAAATTTACTTAGATCAACAAAAAAACTAACTTATATCTTTGACAAAAAAAACATAAACAGATGAAAAAAAACTATATTATTTTCGCGTTATTGCTTTTAATTTTTAGTTCATGCGATAAGAACTACAGAGCAATTAAGAAAATTTCCGGCAATTGGAAACTTACAAGTGCAATCAGAAATGGTGTTGCGGAAGATTTGAACATTTTAAAAATTAGATTGACCTCAACTTACGATGTTGGAGATAGTTGGTTTGGAGAATACCATGAAGATAATATTACTGCAAATGGTGAACCACATTCTAAAGAGGAAGATTTGCAGATCGAATTTTCAAACAAAGGAAAAACTGCTACTTTTTTTTACAAATATGGTTCAATCACTGGTTGGTCAGAAGTTTATGAAGTCATTAAGGTAAAAAAGGACTATATGAAGTTAAAATATTCTGGGGAAGAAAATTACTATGTTTTTGAACGATAATAAGCAGTCTAATAATGAACTAACATTAAATAATTAAAATGAAATACATGAAAAAAACACTTTATTTTTTAACACTAATTCTTTTTTTTACTTCATGTAAAAAGGAAGAAATTTCACCAGAAAGGCCAATAAAAACTTACGGAAAAATATCTTTTATAGATTCAGCACAAAGTTTTGGAGCAACTATTGCTTCTCGGTCTTATCTTGTTGAGATGGACGTACTTTCTGCCGTTTGTGCTCCTAATGGAGATGTTATGCAAACAAGAATTTATGCTTGGAATGGAAAATATGGGGAAGATTATAAATCCATTTCTTTGGTTTTTTCAGGGACCTATGATGATTTTCCTGCAGGAAATCTATGGGGTACAGGTTACTTATGATCGGACAACCAAAAAAAATCTAGCACTCTCTTCTCAATTCACTCGTCCTCCAGTTGATTTAGTTTTTCATTACAATAATACATCTATTATAAATTGGCAAAATCCAATTTTAAAAACAGCAAGTGTACCAATGGTTTTTACAGACATCCAATTAAATTCAAGTTCCAAAAGACTTCAGTATAATTCCCCCTCTATTAACTTAAACGGATTAGTTTTACAAGATTTTAAAATAGATATTTCCTCTTTTGGAGGGGTGAATTTGCCAATATCAAATTGTATGACTTTTGATTTAAATGGAAAATCAGAAGGTTCGTTTGAAAATCAAACTACTCCATGTAAACAAAAAATGCAGCCTTTTGGTGGTCCCTCAATTGCAATTCCTGGTGTAGAGAAAGTTTCTGGAATTTTCACAGATGATTCAAGAAATACCCTGGTGAGTTTAGAGATTTTATTTACACATGACGAAAATCATTTAGCTTATAACGGCCCTGTAGGAAAACGATATCTTACAAATGGAAGTGATTATACTGAAATAAATATCATTGCAACTGATAAAAACGGCAAAATTTACCGGGAACAAAACAACAAAGGTTATGTGAAAGCTATTTCAGAATATGTTTGGCAAAATGTTAGTTTCAACCTTTCTCCAGGTCATATTCTATTGCAATTTGAATTTGATTTAATTGCAGATGATGGAAGCGTTATAAGTATTTCTAATGGAAATGTATTTTTTAAAACAACAGATTAATTATATAAAAGATGAAAAATCACCTTATATTATGCCTTTCTTTTTTTCTCCTAACAATATCGTGTGAAAAGAAGAAAATCGAGCGAATTGAAAATAAATTAGTGGGTTCTTGGGAATTAGAAGAATCAAAAATAGGAGACAAAGAAACGGATTTAACCGACAGAAAAATCATCCTAACGTTTTTTGAAAACGACCCTATTTATGCAGAATATGGTGGGCATTTGGGTGAAATGTATCAAACGCATGGAAACTACACCTATTCCGTAAAATTTCAATATCAAGTAGTGAGTAGGAAGAAAGATTTAGAACTTTCGATTGAATCAACTTCAGTGAATAATTTTGAAGCAGGTTACCTAATGTCTCTTGTGTCAATTGCGAAAATTAAGAATAACAAATTAACAATTGAAGCAGTTAATGGTGAAGGAGTAGAAACAGTATTAAAATACAAAAGAATTAAATAATAGTTAAAATGTAAAAGCAAATAATTTTTTTAAGTTTAGTTTTATTTTTCCTTTCGTCTTGTGAAAAATCTAGAACAATTGGAAAGCTTACAGGAACATGGACTTTATATGAATACAAGGTAGATGGATCAACTGTTGATTTTGGTGAAAGTGGTGCAACTTTAATTTTTAATACTAAATCCACACAAAATCAAGGGGAATTATATAAATTCCCTATCGAAGGTGGGTACAAACAATTAAGCTATTTTAATTTCACCTATGAAAAGAAAGGGAATAAATTAATAATTACCTATGGTTCAAAATACGTTGAAGAATTAGAAATTATTAAGCTAAAAGCTTCTTCAGGAATTATTTCCTATGAAGATGAGGCAGATGCTCCTGCTGAATTTTTGAAACTGAAAAAAGATAATGAGGAATTTTACTTCGAAAAAGTAAAATAAGTAATTCAACGTATTCTTTTTTGAAAAAAGACCTCTAACTTTGAGAAAAAAACACACCATGAAACTCAATTTAAAAAAGAATTTACTTTTACTCTTCGTTTTTGTTTGTTCATTAGGCAACGCTAAAGATGAATTTGGACTGCTTTGGGAACCTATTGTCGTGATGGATAATCAACTTTTTCCTTCTTATATTTGGGCAAATGCCACACGAAATATTGGAGAAAATTCGGAGAAAACCCTTTCTGAAGCTGAAAAATCGATTAAAGGCGATCGTGAAGGTCAATTAGGATTCAAATTTACAAACCTAAACTCAAAAGCATATTCTATCAAAGTTGAAATTGAATCTTCAAGTATCATGGAGAAAACGGTTTATGAAACTTTTGCTGATAAAAGTTTAGTTGAATTTACTATTTTCCCTGAAATTGCCTATAAATTTGATGTTTTAAAAGCAAATTTGGAACCTAAACCTATCTCTGTAAAATATACAGTTTATGTAAATGGAAAAATCGAAGGAAGTAAGACTCAAAACATCATCCTACGGTCAATTAATGATTGTCCTTTTACATTTGTTGAGAAAGATAATTCGCTCAAAGACCTAAATTTCATGTATGCGGCATACGTAAACGAAAATAATCCGCGTATTGCAAATGAAATTTTACCAGCCATTTTGAAGCAAGGAGTTATTTCTTCTGTTATTGGTTATCAAGGATCTAAAGCTGATGTTTACAAGCAAGTTTTTGCTGTTTGGAATTACTTCAAATCTAAAGGCGTTGTTTACAGTAGTCTTAATTCTCCCAACCAAAAAATTAATACGGAGGCAAGGCCGTTTATAAAATATCAATTTGTGAGAACTTTGGATGAATCGTTGAATTCTGCGCAAGCGAATTGCGTAGATGGAACGGTAGCAATGGCTTCTGTTTTATACAAAATGGGAATCGAACCTGTAATTCTTACCACACCAAATCATTGTTTCTTAGGGTTTATTTCTGACAAAGATGCGGGAGATATAGATTTCATCGAAACAACTTCCTTAGGCACAAAGTTTGGCGAAGAAGATCTAAAAGCTGTTTCAGAATTAGATTGCTACGATTCTAGTTTTGACAGCGAGTATTACACAAGTTATAGAAGTTTCTTAATGTCAGTTTACCAAGGAAGAGTAAATTACAATCAAGACAAAGATTTATTCAATGCCTACAATGCAATCGTTCGTTTTGATTTAATCATGCAAGGTAAAGAAAATGAAATCATAGAAAAAGCACAATACCGTTGGTTTACCGTTTCAAATAATAGAAAAGAAGGTTTAATGCCAATCAGTTTGAAGTAAAAAAATAAAGACAAGGCGGATTTTGCCAATTGACAGATATTTCAAGCCATCATAAATTTTCTCCTCCAATTTATCTTTATAGTTTGATTTTAAATCCGAGCTGAAAATCCCGACTTGTACCATTTATTTTCATTCTTGCACCTTGCGTCGTTGGAACATTTAATCCACTATAATTGTAGGTGGCTTCACTCGCTTTTATTAAACCAAATTGTTGTCTGTAATTCATCGTAAAATAGAAATTATTAACAATTCTAAAGTCTTTAGATACGCCAAGGTAGCAGGAAGCTAAAATATTTGATTTTATGCGACTTTGTGAATTGTATTCTATGTGAAATACTTCATTGCCAATTGTGCCCGAAGATACACCACCACTTCCCCAAGAAGACAAACCATTCTCTAAATTTCGGGCATTGTGGTAACCAATAGAAAAACCTGAGTGGAAGTTTAATACATTATAATTGTTTTTTAAAGTCCATCTGTAAAGTCCACCAACAGATAATTGATAAGCATAAAAAGCATTTCCGCCACTACTTCCATATTCGTAAACATTAAATTTACTGACATCCCAAAAAGTTTGAGAATGAAATCCAATTTCTCCGTAAAAATTATTTTTTAATCCTTTTTCAATTGAAATTCTTGGCAAGAATGAAGCAAATCCACTTTTCATTAATGTTGCTCCAGGATCTGATTCAATTAAATTCATGCCAATCCCTAATCCTCCAGCGAAACTTATGAATGTACTTTTAGAATCGATGAAACGATTTTCTTTTTTAATCAATCTTTTTGCAGATTTTTTATCCAAATTGTTCTCCAATTTTAATTGATTTAAACGAGATAATCGTTTGTTGCCAGTCATTGTATAAGCCAAAGCAAGGTTAAAATAATTTCCTCGATTGAAACATTCTCCCTTTGAACTTCCATCGTAAATCGAATATGTTCCCGAGTAAGCATTTTTAAAAGAATATTCAAAATTCATTTTTAATGCTAAAATGTCTTTGTTTTTAAGGTTTTTTGTAATTTCTGTTCCAAGTGTTAAATAGGGTTTGGCGCTATTCGTAAATTGGATGTCAAAATCATACAATTCTGAATTCGTTTCACCTGTAATGTCATAATTCCCTGCAGAATAACCATAGCTGCTACCTCCGTAGTGATTTATACCTCCTCCAAAATTAAATTTTAAGCCATATTTTTCGTTCAATGTTTTGTGATAAGATGCTAAAAGTTCATATTTCGTAAATGCTTTATAATTTATTCTAGAAAAATAGCCCCAATTGTCAGTCCCTTGAAATGAATCAAAACTTCTAACTTTCATATTTATCGGTAAAAACCCCAAACCAAAGCCTCCTGAAATGGAAAACTTGGAATTTAAAATTCGCGTATAATGAAAATTCAAACCATGAGCAATACCGTATGCATCTTCCGGTTTTTTACCTTCACCCAAAACAAATTTGGAAGAACTTCTATTGATACTATTGGTCAGTGAAAAAGTATAATGGTTTTTTGATTCAATTTCTTGTGCAAAAACAAATCCGTTTAAAAAAAGAAATACCACATATAAAACTTTAAATAACTTCATAATTATAATTTTATGCAAAGAACGATTAAATATTTATATTATTTTATAAAATCGATTTTCTACTATTCGTAATTTAAAAAAAAATTAACATTGCTCGTTAACAAATCAAAAAATTATTATTTAAAAAAACATTTTGTTTTTAAATTAATTGTAATTTTGCACTAGTTCTTTAAAATCAAAAGCTTAATAAATTTTTATTTTTTAAGCGAAACTTATTAAGAAAGGTGGAGGGATAAGGCCCTACGAAACCTTGGCAACCAACTATAAGTCTCGATTAATCGGGATTGGAAAACCGGTGCCAAATCCTATCTGTCAATTGACCGAAAAGATAAGTGTTTGTTCATCAACCCTCTTAATTTGTATATTTTAAAGTATAAATTAGATATTATGAGCAAAATAGAAGAAATCCTAAAAAAAAGAATCTTAGTTCTTGACGGAGCGATGGGTACTATGATTCAACGTCATAAACTCGAAGAAGAAGATTTTCGCAAAGGCTGGTTTGAAAATCATCACAAACCTTTAAAAGGAAACAACGATTTACTTTCCTTGACGCGCCCAGAAATCATAGAAGATATTCACCGTCAATATTTTGAGGCTGGTGCAGATATCGCTGAAACGAATACCTTTTCTGGAACAACCATTGCGCAAGCAGATTATGATCTAGAATTTGCGGTCTATGACATTAATTATCATTCAGCAAAAATTGCGAAAAAAGTTGCAGATGAATTCACAGCACTCAACCCAGATAAACCCCGTTTTGTTGCAGGTTCAATTGGTCCAACAAACCGAACTGCAAGTATTTCACCAGATGTAAATGATCCTGGTTTTAGAGGAATTACTTTTCAAGAATTGGTAAGCGCTTACAAACAGCAAGTCAATGCTTTGATGGATGGTGGAGTTGATATTTTACTGGTTGAAACAGTCTTTGATACATTAAATGCAAAAGCAGCTTTATTTGCCATTGACGAAGTTTTTGAAGAACGCAAAACTAAATTGCCAATAATGGTTTCTGGTACCATTACCGATCAATCTGGTAGAACCTTAACAGGACAAACAACCGAAGCATTTTTAATTTCCGTTTCTCACATGCCATTATTAAGTATTGGTTTAAACTGTGCCTTAGGAGCTTCCATGATGCGACCTTATTTACAAATCTTAGACAAAGAATCTCCTTTTGCTGTTTCCGCGCATCCAAACGCAGGTTTACCAAACGAGTTCGGTCAATACGATGAAACAGCTGAATTAATGGGTGAACAAATCAAAACCTTTTTGGATGAACACCTTGTAAACATCATCGGTGGCTGCTGCGGAACAACTCCGGCACATATCAAAGTGATAGCGGATTTGGCGAAAAAGTATGAACCTAGAAAATTTCACAGTGAAGAGTTAAAAGTGAAGAATTAAAAATGGAAAAAACTTGTACGGCACATATTTTATCATTAAATTAGATTTCACTTTTAATATTAAACCTCATGAAAGAAAACAATTTAAAATCGAAAAGTTATTCATTTGCCCTTGACTCTGTTAAGTTATGTAAAAATCTGAATGCAAAAAATGAATTTGTTATGAGCAAGCAGTTATTAAGATCTGCAACATCTGTTGGAGCTAACATTCGTGAAGCAAATAATGCTCAGAGTTTACCTGATTTTATTCATAAATTATCCATTTCTATTAAAGAATGTAATGAATCCCAATATTGGCTCGAATTATTGCATGATTCTCAATTTATTGAAAAAGATACGTTCAATCCAATTTATTCCAAATCACAAGAAATATATAGAATGCTTTCAAGCAGTGTTATAACGTCAAAAGCTAAATTAAATAATAAAACTAATTCTTAATTTATAACACTTAACTCTTCACTTTTTGTTTTTAACTCTTCACTTTTTAGTTTTAATTTTTCACTTTTAAAAAATATGAATCTTCCCCCATTAAAATTATCCGGCCTTGAGCCATTGGTTGTAACGCCAGAATCAAATTTCATCAACATAGGTGAACGCACCAACGTAACTGGCTCACGTGCTTTTTTGCGTATGATTCAGGAAAATCGTTTTGAAGATGCTCTTTCCGTTGCCTTAGAGCAGGTTGAAGGTGGTGCGCAAATCATCGACGTGAATATGGATGAAGGAATGATTGACGGTAAAGAAGCGATGGTTAAATTTTTGAATTTGATGGCTTCCGAACCAGATATTTCACGTATTCCGGTGATGATTGACAGCTCGAAATGGGAAATCATTGAAGCTGGATTGCAATGCATTCAAGGAAAAGGAATTGTAAATTCGATTTCTTTGAAAGAAGGGGAGGAAAATTTCATCGCTCAAGCTAAAAAAATCAAACGGTACGGTGCAGCAGTAATCGTGATGGCTTTTGACGAACAAGGTCAAGCGGATTCGTATGAACGAAGAATTGAAATCTGCGAACGTTCGTATCGCGTATTAGTAGATAAAGTAAATTTCCCTGCTCAAGATATCATTTTCGACCCGAATATTTTCCCTGTGGCAACAGGTATGGAGGAACACAATAACAATGCCTTGGATTTTTTCAGAGCAACAAAATGGATTCGAACAAATCTGCCAGGGGCGCATGTAAGTGGTGGAGTATCAAACGTATCTTTCTCCTTTAGAGGAAACAATAAAGTACGAGAAGCGATGCATTCCGTGTTTTTATATCATGCGATTAAGGAAGGAATGGACATGGGAATTGTGAATCCTACCATGATTGAGATTTATGATGATATTCCAAAGGATTTGTTGGAACATGTGGAAGATGTAATGTTGAATCGCAGATCTGATGCCACGGAGAGATTACTAGAATTTGCAGAAACGGTAAAAGGCGATGCAACTAAGAAAGAAGTAGATTTATCGTGGAGAAATGTTTCTGTGCAAGAACGCTTAAAACATGCCTTGGTCAAAGGAATCGTGGAGTTTATCGACGAAGATACAGAAGAATGCAGAAAATTATACGCCCGACCGATTGAAGTTATTGAAGGTCCTTTGATGGATGGAATGAACGTGGTTGGAGATTTATTCGGTAGCGGAAAAATGTTCTTGCCTCAAGTAGTAAAATCTGCTCGTGTAATGAAAAAAGCTGTTGCCGTTTTACTTCCTTATATCGAAGCGGAAAAAGATGGGAAAAGTTCTTCAGCAGGAAAAGTCTTAATGGCGACTGTAAAAGGCGACGTTCACGACATTGGAAAAAACATTGTGGGTGTCGTTTTGGGATGTAACAACTACGAAGTCATTGATATTGGTGTCATGGTTCCAACCGAGAAAATCATCGAAACTGCCATCAAAGAAAATGTAGATGTGATTGGATTGAGTGGTTTAATTACACCTTCATTGGACGAAATGGTGCATGTGGCTAAAGAAATGGAACGAGCAGGCTTGTCGATTCCCTTGATGATTGGTGGAGCAACAACTTCTCGTGTGCATACTGCAGTAAAAATTGAACAAAATTATACGAAAGGTCAAACGGTTCATGTTTTAGATGCTTCTCGAGCAGTTACAGTTGTGGAAAGTTTGTTGGGACACAAAAAAGACGATTTTGTCAAAGAGCTAAAAGCGGATTACCAAAAACTACGCGAACACCACGAAAAGAACCGTTCAGAAAAGAATTTACTTTCTTTGGAACAAGCACAAAAAAATAAATTCCAAATTGAATGGAAGGCTGAAGATATTGCGATACCAAAAGAATTAGGCGTTAAGGAATTGAAAGCTTATCCCTTAGAGAAATTAGTTCCATACATCGATTGGACACCTTTTTTCCAAACCTGGGAATTGCACGGAAAATATCCAAATATTTTGGAAGACGAAGTTGTTGGTGTTGAAGCGAAAAAACTTTTTGACGATGCCCAAGAGATGTTGCACAAAATTGTCAGTGAAAAATGGTTGCAAGCGAATGCTGTTTTTGGTTTGTTTCCAGCGAATGCGATTGGAGATGATATTGAAATCTATGCTGATGACACACGTTCAGAAGTGCTTGCTATTCAATACAGTTTGCGTCAACAAACAAGCAAAGCACAAGGAGTTCCGAATATTGCTTTAGCTGATTTCATCGCACCTAAAGATACGAAATTACAGGATTATGTAGGAGCTTTTGTGGTGACAACAGGAATAGGTTTAGATGAAAGAGTGGCAGAATTTGAAAAAGACCACGACGATTATTCTTCTATTTTGTTGAAAGCATTGGGCGATCGTTTGGCAGAAGCATTTGCTGAGCACTTACATGAATTAGTTCGTAAAGATTATTGGGGCTATGCCAGCGATGAAAAATTGGAGAACGATGAACTCATCAAAGAAAAATACCGTGGAATTCGTCCAGCACCGGGATATCCTGCTTGTCCTGATCACACCGAAAAAGTAACCTTGTTTGAAATTCTGGACGCAACAAAACGAAGCGGAGTGAACTTAACTGAAAGTTTAGCCATGTATCCTACAGCAGCAGTTTCTGGCTGGTATTTTGCCCATCCACAAGCTAAATATTTTGGTTTAGGTAAAATCACCAACGAACAAGTAAAATCCATTGCGGAACGAAAAGGAAAATCGTTTGAAGAAATGGAGCGTTGGTTGGGCAGTGTGATTCTGTAAGATTTCTCAGTAAATTGCGTATTAAGTAATCATTGAGATTCAAAATCTTAAGTTTTTTATATATTTCCGGAAATAGAATTGTGTTAATTTTTTTGAATTCTAACTTTATCGATAAAAAAAACATTTTTGTAGGCTTAAAATTCCAATTGTTAGATTCTTTCAGTGGCTTTATTAACAATTTAAATAACAAAAATTATGTTTTAGTCGGTAGTAATTGTATTTTTATCGAAAATAATAACTTTTATTAACAATTTCCGTTACAAAGTTAAGCATAGTTTCGTCTATGTTTTTAACTTTGAGTCTTAAATGAAAATAATTATGAAACACATTTTAAGTATTATTGTTGTTTTAACTAGCTTAGTTAGTTACTCCCAAACAGCAGTAATTTCAACACCAGACGCATTGGTTTGTGTTGGTCAAGCGGCATGCTTTTCCTCATCTACTTCGATTGCTGGTCCTTCACCATTGGTAAATAGCATCTGGAGTATTTTTGATCCAAATGGAACTCCGATATCAGGTTCATCAATTCCAGGTGAAGATTTTTGTATTGAAAATCCTATTCCTGGAGTTTACCGTGCAGGGGTCATTAATCAATATCAAAATGGTTCTGCTGTTGGTGCACCTTTACAAGATGTATTAACGGTTGTTGCAGGAGTAAATGCAGCAATTGGTGCAGCTGTAAATAGCTGTAATGTCCCATTTGGAGTAACGTATGATGTATCAAGTTCAACGCCAGGTTCACTATTTGCTTGGACTTTTGAAAATGGAAATCCTGGAACTTTTTCTGGTGCCAATCCTCCCATGATTAACTATACGACACCGAATGATTATGATGTTACTTTAGTTGTTACTGATCCTGTTACTGGTTGTTCTGCAACGGCAACAAGAACAATGAATGTTTCCAATTATGAAACAGCAATGACTTTACCTGTTGAAGCTTGTGTAGGTGAGTCGGTTACTTTTAATGATAATTCAACTGTTGGTGTTAATTCTTGGACATGGTCAGCTACTCCTGGTGTTGGAGTGACTGGATCTGCGTCATTTAGTTCTGCCAACGAACAAAACCCTTCGGTCTCCTTCAGCGGCCCGGGAGTATATACAATAAATTTAGCATCAAGTAATAGTGCGGTTCCTTGTAACAGCACAGCTACAGGCACGATTACAATAAATGCGTTACCTCCTGTTCCAACATTTACTCAAGGGGCTCAATCAGCTGCTTGTGCACCAGCTATTGTTCCTTTTACAAATACAACTAACCCTGCGGGATTGACTTTCGCTTGGAATTTCGGAAACGGAAGCCCTGTTTTTAATGGTGCAAATCCAACTCCACAAGTATACTCAGGAAATGGTACTTTTACACCTTCTGTTACAGTTACCAATCAAGATGGATGTACTGCTAGTGCCACAGGTACTCCAATAGTATTAAGTTCACCAATTGCAAACTTTAAAGTGGATTTAAAAGATGGGTGTGAGGGACAAAATATTCAATTTACAGACTTATCAACAACTGCACCTGCAATCAATCAATGGATTTGGAATTTTGGTGATGGTTCCCCGCTTTCTAATATACAAAATCCTACGCATTCTTATTCGTGCGGTGTTTATGATGTTACCTTAATCATTGTAAGTGGAACTTGCCGTGATACAGTTACTTTATCTGAAGGTGCTATTCCAAATGGGGCAGGATATGAAACATCTACTTCTGGTGCACCAGATTTATTATTGAAATATGGAACACATACTGTACCAACTTATACTCTTGATCATCGTAATGATTGTATTAAAAAAGAATTTGAGATGGTTGACATGACAGCTATTGCATGCCCTCATGAAACAAGCGAAGTTAACAGATTGTGGTTGTTTAATGGAATTGTTGAGGCAGGTGATTCAGTAAAGAAAAAACAATATACAGACACCCTTCAGAATATTGGTCCAGATGGTATTCCTGGGATTGATGTTGGTTTGATAATAGATTTTAGAGGTTGTAAGGATACAACAGATATTCCAAATCAAATTTATATTTCTTCTCCAATTTCTAAATTTCAAGCAGGTATTACCTTGTTTTGTGATTCAACAAATTTTGGAATTCCAAATCAAACTGGTGCGGTTGTTAACATAGATGATTCTCAATCAATATATGGTCACGGGTTTACGGCATCTACATTAGTTCTTGATTCAATAATTCCTAGTCAAGCGGATGATGATGTTGTAGTAATTTACAGATGGGGTGATGGCACAACAGATTTAGTTGAAGATAATGATGTTTTTTTAGATGATAATCCTACCCTTGGAGGTGATAATGGTGGAGGTGTGGATCCCGCTAATTCGACTTTAAACGCACAGACTACAGGTGTTCCTGTTGCGCATACATATTTGCAGTATGGAACTTATCAAATTACACAAGTTATTGAAAATAGAACTACTGGCTGTATAGATAGTACCACCGCAACAATAAATGTTTCTTGGATTTCAACTGACTATGTTTTTGACGAAGCTCCTTTGAATCAGGTATTTTTTGATGACCGTGATTCTGTTTGCGTTGGAAGTCCATTTAACATGATTCCTCGTTTTGATAGTCCTGATATTGAATTCACGCACAATAGTCATGGGCCAGTTTCACATAACTTTACCTCTGCTAATGGATCTTTCTCTGGTTCATCGGGCACAGGTTCTTCAATTAGTGCATCAGGAATAGTGCCAATTACTTTAACAACTACGAATGCTGTTGGTTGTTCTGCAACGGCATTTGGTCAAATGACTGCTCTTGCTCTTCCAATCGCTAATTTTTCATTAACTGATGTTAGTGGTTGTGTTGGAGAGCCTTATCCAACTCAAGCTACAAATTCATCTTCTCATGCTCCTGGTGGATATACGCTTGGAAGTAATACAACTGGATGGTCAGCTAATGATGGGTTTACTTGGACAATCAATGGTGGAACTCCTTTAGTTACAGGTAACTACAATGAAACTGCTCCCACAACTGTGAATCAAAACACAACGTACACCTTAGTTGCAGAAGATGCATTTGGATGTGTTTCAATTCCTTTCTCAGCATCAGCAATTGTTAATCAACCAAATGCAGGTTTAAATATTGCTGGTCAGGTTTGTAACAGCGATATCGCAAACGGATTAATTACTTTTACTGGAAATGGAAACATTAACCCAGCAAATGGCTATACTTGGATAATTGATGGTACACAACTACCAGCTTCAGGTTTATCTAGTATTCCTTTCCCTCCAACTTGGGAAATTACAGATCCTGCGATAACATCAGCAATTCATACTGTTGGTCTAATTGTTGAGGATGTGGAAGGTTGTAGAGATACATTACAACCAGCACAATCAATTACGATAATTGCTCCTCAAGCTGCTTTTACTTATACGGCAACTGGTACATCTGTAGCTGGTTCTACGAATCAATTTAATTGTCCGCCGGTAGTACTTAACCTAACGGATGCTTCCATTTCAACAGGAACTCCAGTCTCAAATTGGGCATGGCAATTGAATTTAATTGGTGAGCCAAATTTTGGAGAAAATGGATTTGCATCAAATTTAACGAATGAACAAAATCCACAAGGGATTCAAATTTTGACTCCTGGTACCTATGATTTGAGATATATAATCGCTGCAGGTGGTTGTATTGACACGCTATTTACGGATGACTTTTTGGTAATTCAAGGTCCTTCTGGTGATCCACAGATTACCTTGGTTCCTGGTCCTTGTGGTCAAACTTTTGATTTTGCGTTGACAAATCCAGATCAAGTTGCAAGCTGGTCTTGGGACTTGGGTGATGGAACTTCTGTTACAAGTGCAGAGGAGGCAGACAATTTGTTCAATCATGAATATTCTGGAGTGCAAACATATTACCCAATAATAACTTTAGTGGATGATGTAGGTTGTTCTGTACCTTATAAGGATACCGTTGTGATTGCTCCAAATGGAGTAGAGGCATTTTTTACAACTAATACGGACGAGATTAATCTTGGGACAAATGTTATTTTTGATGATGCTTCACAATCGTCCTTAGGTAACATTATTGAATGGATTTGGGACTTTGGTGATGGTAGAATTGACACAGTAGCAACTGGAATTGATCAATCTAATCAATATTTTGTAGGAGGAGATGTTACTGTAACTTTAACGGTTCAAGATGATAGAGGTTGTACGGATGATTTTACGAAATCGTTCTATATTGATATCAAATTTGATATGCCAAACGTATTTACAGGTTTAGGTTCTAATGGTCCAAATGCCGATTTAGCGCTTTTTGCTGATGTATTCAAAGACTTCGAAATAACAATTGTTAATCGTTGGGGTAATGTTGTTTTTGAGGGTAAAAGAGATGTAAGTAAACCTAGGTACTTGTGGAATGGTATTGATCAAGCAAGCAGTAAGCTATGTAACGAAGGAACATATTTTTACACCTTGAAAGGTACCCTAAAAAATGATGAGCCAATTAATATTCATGGTTTTGTTACTTTAATCGGAACTTTAGGTAAATAGGTATAAAATTTTTTATAAAGAAGAGTGCTTATCGAAAGGTAAGCACTTTTTTTGTACCTTTGTTTTAGCAAATCAGCTATCGCCTGCTTCGGTAGGAGGAAAGTCTGGGCAGTACAGAGCATCGTACTTCCTAACGGGAAGGATTCGTGAAAACGAAGACAGAAAGTGCCACAGAAAGGAAAACTACCCCGAACATGTTCGGGGAAAAGGTGAAAAGGCGAGGTAAAAGCTCACCGTCTAATTAGTGATAATTAGTGCAAGGTAAACCTTACGAACTGAAAGACCATGTAAACTGGGGATTTCCGATTTTTCGGATAAAAGGGCTGCTCGTCCAACTCAGAGGGTAGGTCGATTGATTCCGATTGTGAAGTCGGAACTAGAGAAATGATAGCTAAACATGTTCTTCCTGAATTTGTTGAAACAGAACCCGGCTTATGATTTGTTTTTTTAACCTGCAAAAATTTTGCAGGTTTTTTTTGAAAAAATGTTGCACATTTATTTTTTATTATTACCTTTGATTAATAAATAATCATTTTTAGTATTAAAAATTAATCATAGAATCAAATGAAGCACTTAAAAATAGGCGAACAGTCACCATTATTTGAAGCAAAAAATCAACTTGGTGAAATCATAAAGTCATCAGACTTTCAAGGCAAAAAGTGGGCAATTTATTTTTATCCAAAAGATTTAACACCTGGTTGTACAACTCAAGCGTGCAATATTAGAGATAATTACTCCATTTTAAAAGAAAAGGGGATTTCAATTATTGGTGTAAGTATGGATGATGAAAAAATGCATCAACGTTTTATCGATAAGTTTGATTTGCCTTTTCCGCTCATTTCAGATACAGATAAAAAAGTAATCGACTTATTTGGAGTTTGGGGTACCAAAAAATTTATGGGAAAAATTTATGATGGTATTCATCGTACAACCTTTGTTATTAATGAGAAAAACACGATTATTGGAATCATTGAAAAACCAAAAACAAAGGCTCATAGTGAAGAAATTTTTGAAATTTTTGAAAATAATTAGCAGAACGTAAATAGTTTACGTACTAGTGCTCGTAACTTTGCATCATAAATAATTACAATAGGTTTAAAACTTTTTGAAACGAGGAAGAATTAGACCACTTTTTACAAATAAAAACAAATAGATATGTCAGTTAAAAAAGAAGTAAACACAGAAAAATTAAAAGCTCTTCAACTAACAATGGAAAAGCTTGACAAAACTTACGGAAAAGGTACCGTTATGAAATTAGGTGACGAACCAGTAGAACATTTAGAGGTAATTCCTTCTGGTTCACTTACATTGGATTTAGCTTTGGGTGTCAATGGTTATCCAAAAGGAAGAATAGTTGAAATATATGGTCCTGAATCATCTGGAAAAACAACCTTGGCAATTCATGCTATTGCAGAGGTTCAGAAACAAGGTGGAATTGCAGCTTTTATAGATGCAGAGCATGCTTTTGATCAATTTTATGCTCAAAAATTGGGAGTTGATATCGATAATTTACTAATTTCACAACCAGATAATGGTGAACAAGCTTTGGAAATTGCTGATAACTTAATTCGATCAGGAGCAATTGATTTAATTGTGATTGATTCAGTTGCTGCTTTAACTCCTAAAGCTGAGATTGAAGGTGAAATGGGTGATTCTCAAATGGGACTTCAAGCAAGGTTGATGTCAAAAGCTTTGAGAAAATTAACTGGATCAATTTCAAAAGCAAAATGCTGTTGTATTTTTATTAATCAGTTACGAGATAAAATTGGTGTTATGTTTGGAAATCCAGAAACAACTACTGGTGGAAATGCATTAAAATTTTATGCTTCTGTAAGAGTGGATATTCGCAGAGCTGCTCAGATTAAAGATGGAGAAGAAATAATGGGTAACCATGTAAAAGTGAAGATTGTTAAAAATAAAGTTGCACCACCATTTAGAAAAGCGGAATTTGATATTATGTACGGAGGTGGAATATCTAAAGTCGGTGAAATCATTGATTTAGCTGTTGAATTGAATATCGTCAAAAAAAGCGGTTCCTGGTTCTCTTATGGGGAAACTAAATTGGGGCAAGGTAGAGATGCTGTTAAGACATTGATTGGTGACAATATCGAATTGATGGACGAATTAGAAAACAAGATTAAAGACGCTCTTGCGGGAAATGATGTTAAATCATTAATTTTGCAAGACTAACTGCATATCGTTTAGTTTAAGCTGGGTAGTTTCTGCCCAGCTTTTTTTATGCGATTATAATTTTTAATAAATAAGTCACAAAAATAATAGTATGATAAAAAAATGTGAAAATGACCATACTTTTTTTAAGACGAGTGAATGTCCTGTTTGTCCTATTTGTGAAAATAATAAGGGAGCTTTTTATATTCCAAAACTCTCGGCGCCAGCTAGACGAGCGCTTGAAAATAATGGTATTGACTCATTTGAAAAATTAGCAAATTATTCCGAGAAAGAATTGTTGAAATTGCATGGAATTGGGAAAAGTACAATTCCGATTTTGAAGTATTATTTGAAAGCCTAAGCACTTTTATTTGCTGTGGTTTTCATTCTTTTCTGTCTTTCTCCATTATATTTTTTATCAAACAAAAAAGATTTAACATTTTCTATCTAAAAA
The DNA here is from genome assembly GCA_044348665.1 of Crocinitomicaceae bacterium. Taxonomy (GTDB): domain Bacteria; phylum Bacteroidota; class Bacteroidia; order Flavobacteriales_D; family Crocinitomicaceae; genus M2408. Next base: position 17,043 of record JBIKSI010000015.1, on the reverse strand, counting down.
CGAATATTTTAAATCTTACTTTTTTTTAAAATTAGTTGAATCCAATTTGTCAGAATGCAAAATTCATTGAGATTTTTCATCTAATTTGGTTTTAGTTCCAGCGAATTTAAATAGAATAGACACGAATTTAAAACGGTCTTTGAGATTAAGCTTGTGATTTCAAAAACATTAGTATATTTGGTCAAGTTATTTATCAAATAATAAAAGAACTTATGAAAAAAATTTTACTTTCTTTGAGTCTCCTACTTTCTTTATCTCTTAATGCCCAGTATTATGATACTTTGGCAAATCATTTTTCTGGTTTAACATTAATCCGTTCTGCTGGTCAGGGTTATATTTCTGGAAATAATGATTATGGAGACAAAGCCAAAATGCAATTATTTGACGCTTCGTATGGTGTTTATGGACCTGGCCAAATCATAGGTATTTTAATTGCAGCTCCAATCAAATACCGAACATTTCCTGGTGCAACTGTGGGATTATCAATTCGTCAAAACAACAATGGTGTTCCTGGTTCTATTATTGGTTTATTCGATGTTACTTTAGCATCAATAGATACGGCAAGTAGTGCATTTATTTATGGGAGTGATTTTTTGTATAATGTCAGTGCTCCAATTCAACTTTGTAATGTGCCGTTAAATGGTTCTTTTTGGGCGGGAATTGAATTGCCAACTACGCTGGGTGATTCAGTTGCTGTGTATACTTCTGCAGAAAATTTTACAGACGCAATTACTCATACAGGAGAATTTTGGAGTGACGATACTTTTCATACCTTTGGTGACCCTAATAACTGGGCAAAAAATGTTTCTCTAGCCATTTTTCCTGTTGTGCGATTTGCTAATGCACCTACTCCTTATAACGTGTCTTGTTCGTCATTACCTGCTAATGGTGGGACAACAACTGGAGCTGGAGCTTTTTCACAAGATCAATTAGTTACTGTTACTGCTACGCCGAATTCAGGTTTTGCATTTGTAAATTGGACCATTTCTGGTACTATCGTAAGTACAGACCCAACTTTCACTTTTCCAGCGATTGCAAGTGCTAACTTAGTTGCAAATTTTGCTCCAACTTTAAGCATAGGTGAAAATTCAACGCTACAATCTTCTGTTTTTCCGAATCCTGTAAATGACCGACTTAATTTTAGTTTAAACGAAATGGTCACATCTATCGAAATAACGACATTGGATGGAAAATTTATTTCATCAAGTTCATTTAATACATTTTCAGGTTCAATTGATGTTGCTGAATTGAAAACTGGTACATATATGTATTCAATTATTTACAAAAGTGGACAAATACACATAGCTACTTTTGTTAAGCAATAAAACAATTCAGTTACCGAATAAAAATACGAAACCACTTCAAAATTTGAGGTGGTTTTTTTATTAGTCTCCAAAATTTGGTGTTTTTAAACTTTTATGTCTATTTCTCCCAACCAAATTTTTCTTCAATTTTCCCGAAAACATACTCTTTCACGGCTTCGTTTTCTATTTTTTCGATTACATCACCAATAAAAGCAGAAACCATTAATGCACGAGCAGATTTTTCAGATAAACCTCTTGCACGTAAATAAAAAACAGCTTCCTCATCTAATTGTCCTGTAGTTGAACCATGTGAACATTTCACGTCATCAGCATAAATCTCCAATTCGGGTTTCGAGTTGATCGAGGCATTATCACTTAATAAAACATTTCCGTTGGATTGAAAAGCATTGATTTTTTGAGCATCTTTTCTTACAAAAACTTTTCCATTGAAAACAGCTGTTGCTTGTTCATCAATTACACCTTTGTATAATTCATTCGACTGACAATGAGCAACTTTATGGTCAACAATTGTATGGTTGTCAACATGCTGTTTTCCTTTTAATATGTAAGCTCCAGAAAGATTTGTTTCGCAATTTTGTCCGTTTACTGCAATCGTTAAATTGTTGCGAACCAATGCTCCGTCTAAGGTAATTGTGTTGATTGTAAAAGTTGAATCTTTCGCTTGATTTACAATTTCTGTTGAAATGGTATAATTTGAATTTGCTTCATTTTGTATTTTGTCAATACTTAAATTTGCATTAGTCCCAACTTGAATTTCAGTAATGACATTATTAAAAGATGAATTAGAATCTAAACTAACGTAATTCAAAACTAGGTGAGCAGATGCAAAATCTTCACAAGATATCACATTTCGAGCACCAGAATAAGAATTTTCACCCGTAGAAACGAAAATAACTTGTATATTTTGTTTCAATTCAGTTTTTTTGGCAATTCGAATTCCAACACCATCTTGCACATAAAGGGTATTAATCGCAGAAAAAACTTCATTATCTAATGGGATATTTTGTCCGATCTCCGCTTCAAAAATATTGTTTTCAGCCAAAGAAACTAGTTCCAATCCGCTTTCAGATTCTATACTAGACAAGTCTGAAGCGTATAATCCATTTACAAAAACCACTACTGAACCTTCTAAATTTGGAATCAAAAAAGGTTTTAAGTCTAAGGGCTTTTGTCTACAGTCAAAGGTCTTAAAAACTCCATTTTTAATCTTTGCTACACGTGTATATTTCCAAGCTTCAGTTCGACTAGTCGGAAAATCTGTAGATTCTAAAACTTGATTTGCTTTCAATCTCAAATTTTCAGACAACAAAAAATTCTCTTCTCCTTCAATTTGAATGCTATATTTTTCTGAAATTAATTCGCTCATACTTTTGTTAATGGAGAATGGAGAATTGAAAATGATTTGTACAAAATTAATTCTTCACTCTTAATTCTACATTCTTAATTCTTCAACTCTTCCTTAATCCAATCGTAGCCTTTCTCTTCCAATTCCAAGGCTAATTCTTTTCCACCAGTTTTCACGATTTTTCCATCGTATAAAACATGTACAAAATCTGGAACAATGTAATCCAATAAACGCTGGTAATGTGTAATTACAACAGTTGCGTTATCTTTGGTTTTCAAGGTATTTACACCATTTGCAACAATTCGTAATGCATCGATATCCAAACCAGAATCCGTTTCATCTAATATAGACAATTTTGGGTCCAACATCGCCATTTGGAAAATTTCATTTCTTTTTTTCTCACCTCCAGAAAAACCTTCATTCACCGAACGTGAAGCCAATTTAGCATCCAACTCAACTATTTTTGATTTTTCACGGACCATTGTCATAAAATCTTTCGCAGAAATACCTTCTTCACCTTTATATTCTCTGATTTCGTTAATTGCAGTTCGCAAGAAATTTACGTTTGAAACTCCTGGAATCTCAACTGGATATTGGAATGCCAAAAACAATCCTTCCCTTGCACGATCTTCTGTCGCTAAATCCAACAAATCCTTACCGTCAAAATCTACTGAACCTTCAGTTACTTCGTATTCTTCGCGGCCAGCCAAAACTGAAGCTAAAGTACTTTTTCCTGCACCGTTTGGTCCCATGATTGCGTGAACTTCACCTGCTTTTACTTCAAGGTTTAAACCTTTTAAGATCTTTTTGCCATCGATATTGGCGTGTAAATTTGTAATTTTTAACATAATATTTTTTTTTCTGGTTGGTTAAAATGTAGAGGCAAAGCATGCTTTGCCTCTACATTTTAACCAACCGATCCTTCTAAACTAATTGCTAATAATTTTTGTGCTTCAACAGCAAATTCCATTGGTAGTTGATTCAATACTTCTTTACAATATCCGTTTACGATTAGTGAAATTGCTTTTTCTGTACTGATACCACGTTGGTTGCAATAAAATATTTGATCTTCTCCGATTTTGGAAGTTGTTGCTTCATGTTCGATTTTTGCTGAACTGTTTTTACATTCAATGTAGGGAAAAGTGTGTGCTCCACATTCGTCTGTCATCAACAAAGAATCACATTGTGAAAAATTTCGCGCATTGTCTGCGTTCTTATGGATTTGCACTAAGCCACGGTATGAATTATTCGATTTTCCAGCAGAGACACCTTTTGAAATAATTGTACTTTTTGTGTTTTTACCCAAGTGAATCATTTTTGTTCCTGTATCCGCTTGTTGGTAGTTATTGGTAACAGCAACAGAATAAAATTCACCTACAGAATTATCACCTTTTAAAATACAAGATGGATATTTCCAAGTTACTGCTGAACCAGTTTCTACTTGGGTCCATGAAATTTTCGCATTGCCTTCACACAAACCTCTTTTCGTCACGAAATTGAAAATTCCACCTTTACCTTCTTTATCACCAGGATACCAGTTTTGTACGGTTGAATATTTAATCTCAGCATCGTCCAAGGCGATCAATTCAACCACAGCGGCATGTAATTGATTTTCATCACGTTGTGGTGCTGTACAACCTTCAAGGTAAGAAACATAAGCCCCAGCATCTGCAACTACTAAGGTTCTTTCGAATTGTCCTGTACCTCCTTCGTTAATTCTGAAATAGGTAGATAATTCCATCGGGCATTTCACTCCTTTTGGAATATAACAGAAAGAACCATCCGTAAATACAGCGCTATTTAATGCTGCGTAAAAATTGTCTGTGGTTGGAACAACAGTTCCCATGTATTTTTTTACCAATTCAGGATGATCTTTAACTGCTTCGGAGAAAGAGCAAAAAATGATTCCCAATTCAGCTAATTTTGCTTTGAAAGAAGTTGCAACGGAAACTGAATCCATGACAAAATCTACTGCTACATTTGTTCCTGTTAAACGTTGTTGCTCATCCATTGAAATTCCCAATTTTTTCATGGTTTCTTTCAATTCTGGTTCTACATCGTCCCAAGATTCATATTTTTTGCTTTGCTTTGGTGCAGAATAATAAATTATGTCTTGAAAATTTGGTTTTTCATAATGTACATGTGCCCAAGAAGGTTCCGACATTTCTTTCCAAACTTTAAAAGCATTTAAGCGAAAATCTAACATCCATTGGGGTTCTTCCTTTTTAGCGGAAATAAAACGAATGATGTCTTCATTTAAGCCTTTTGGAGCCTGGTCTGAATCAATATCCGTTACAAAACCAAATTTATATTCTTGGTTTTCTAAATCCTTCGCTAATTCGTTTTCTGTGTAATTTGCCATTTTTTTATTTTCGATTTTTCGATTTTTCGATTGTTGGATGTTTAGACTTTTCTGATAATCTAACAATCCAAAAATCTAATAATCTAATTTACAAAGAGAAACTTTCACCACATCCGCAGGTGCGATTTGCGTTTGGGTTATTAAAAACAAAACCTTTCCCATTTAATCCCCCAGAAAAATCTAAAGTTGTACCTATTAAATACAAGAAACTTTTTTTATCTACGACAACTTTAATTCCGTTATCCTCAAAAGCTTTGTCTCCTTCTTTTTCTTCATTGTCAAATGTAAGTTGGTACATCAATCCTGAACAACCTCCACCATCAACTCCAACCCGTATAAAGTATCCAGCTTTTCCCTCGTCTTCCATCAAACGAATAGCTTGTTTTTTTGCTGTTTCTGTTACTGTTATCATGTTTGAAAAACAATTAATTTACAATAATGTTTATTTAGATTAATTTTAAATAAGAAATAAATCTTTTGCAAAAATACCATTTTTATGGTATTGAAACAAGAAAAAAATTAATTATTTAGAAAAAAGCTAACATTTGACTTAGTGTTCAAACAACATATTTAATTCTCTGTGTATAAATTTTCACACTTAAACGATTTAGTAATTTTTTTTAACATTTTTATGATAAATTGTTTGCTTGTATCGATAAATGTAATAAATTTGCCATGCAAACTATAATAAAACAAATTTTATGAAAAAACTCAAACTAGCAGTAGGATTGTTCCTATTGTCAAGTACCTTGGCTATGAATGCCTTTGGTCAAAGAAAATGTGGAACCATGGATCATTTGCATGCAGCCTCACAAAACAACCCTTCTTATCAAATCAACTTAGATCAAATTAATCAGTTTACTCAACAAGCAATTGAAAGTGGTCAAGTTAATGCTGAAAAGGCTGTTGTAAATATTCCGGTGGTGGTACACGTATTATACAATACAGCTACACAAAATATTTCCGATGCTCAAATTCAATCACAAATTGCAGTATTGAACAAAGATTTCAGAAAATTGAATACTGATTGGACGAATACTCCATCAGCTTATTCAGGTTTGGTAGCTGATTGTGAATTTACCTTTTGCTTGGCAACTGTTGACCCAAGTGGAAATGCAACAACTGGTATCATTCGTAAAAGTACCACAAAAACGGTTTTCGATGCAAATACTGATGATGCAAAATCTAGTTCAACTGGAGGAAGCAATGCTTGGTCTTCGGCATCTTACTTAAATATCTGGGTTGTTCCGAGTATCAAAGTAGGAACCAACACAGGGATTTTAGGTTATGCTCAATTTCCTGGAGGAGCTGCTGCAACAGATGGTTTAGTGATTTGTCACAACTACTTTGGAACGACTGGAACAGTTACCGCTCCTTTCAACAAAGGTAGAACTGCAACTCACGAGATTGGTCACTGGTTCAACCTTTACCACATTTGGGGTGATGATGGAACAGCATGTACTGGTTCTGATCAGTGTGCTGATACACCAAATCAAGCAGATGAGAATTACGGTACACCAACTTTTCCACAAGTTTCATGTTCAAATTCAGGTGATATGCATATGAACTACATGGATTATGTTGATGACGGTGCAATGTATATGTTCACTACAGGACAAAAAGCAAGAATGCAAGCATTATTTGTAACAGGTGGAGCAAGATCTTCCCTTAAAAATTCTAATGGATGCGGTACTGGAACTGTAACGCCTCCCGTTGCAGCTTATTGTGCGTCAAATGGAACTAATGTAAGTTATGAATACATTAATAATGTTACTTTAGGTACAATCAATAATACCACAGCTGCAAATGCTGGATATGGTAACTTTACAAATTTATCAACAAACTTGACAATAGGTGCAGCAAATTCAATTTCTGTAAAACCAGGATTTGTTGGAACAGCATATACTGAATATTTCGCTGTTTACATCGATTATAACAAAGATTTAGATTTTGAAGATGCAGGTGAATTAGTATATTCTGGCTCAGGAACATCTACTTTAACAGGTTCATTTACTGTTCCTGCAACCACAACTGCTGGAACTACAAGAATGCGTGTTGTAATGAAAGATGGTGCTATTACTAGTCCATGTGGTTCATATACTTATGGTGAGGTTGAAGACTATACTGTTAATTTTGTAACTGGAACAACTCCTGCTCCAACATGTAATGTGCCAGCGGGATTAGCGGCTGGATCATTAACATCAAGCTCTGCAGCACTTTCTTGGACAGCAGTAGCAGGTGCTTCAAATTACACTGTTCAAGTTAAACCTTCTAGTTCTGCTACTTGGACAAGTTATACTGCAACAACAAATTCATTAAGTGTTACAGGATTAACAGCTAGTACTACTTATAACTGGCAAGTAAGAACAAATTGTACTTCAGGTGCAAGTGCATATACTGTTGGGACAAACTTTGCTACTAGTGCTGCTACAACACCTCCAACAACATGTACCGATACTTATGAAGCAAATAACACTAGAGCAACTGCTAAAACTATTGCAGTAAATACAAATATTTCAGCAATTATTAGTTCTACAACTGACCAGGATTGGTTTAAGTTTACTACAACTTCTACATTAAAGAACATCAAGGTTACTTTAAGTAATTTACCAGCTGATTATGATTTGTATTTATACAATTCAGCAGGTACATTGCTTGTAAGTTCTGAAAATGGAAGTACTACGACAGAAACATTAAAGTATAATAATGCTGCTGTTGGTACCTACACTGTTTTGGTAAAAGGATACAATGGGGCTAACAATGCTTCTTGTTACACCTTAAGAGCGGATAGAAGCAGTACTGCTTTCAAAGAAATGGAAGAAGAGTTAGTTTCAACTGTTAAAGTTGATGAAACTATCTTTTCTGTTATGCCAAATCCTTCTGTAGATGGAAAATTTGTTTTCAATTTATCAAATGACTTCACAGGAAAAGTAAATGTTATCGTTTACGATGAAGCTGGAAGAATAGTAATTCAAAATGAAATCAACAAAGGTGAAACTTTCTTGAAAGAAGCAATTGATTTATCAGAAAAAAATAAAGGAATGTATATTGTTAAGGTTTACAATGATGCATTTCACGTAACTGAAAGAATTTTATTTGTAAAATAATTCACATTCAAAAATAAATAAAAATGGCTCTCAGAAATGGGGGCCATTTTTTTTGACAAATCAGTTTTTTACCTGATAAATGTTCTGTTTTTTAAATTATTAATGTTCTATTTTAGCCCTCAGTTTTGTGTAACTTAAATTACATTGAAAGCTTTGTACACACAATACCTTTGACTAAAAATTTTTAACATAAAAGTCATGAAATTAGAACAGATTTACACAGGATGCATTGCACACGCGGCTTATTATTTAGAAAACAATGGTGAAGCAGCAATTTTTGACCCTTTGAGAGAGGTTGAACCATACATACAAAAAGCCAAAAAAGATGGGGCGAAGATAAAATATGTTTTTGAAACTCATTTTCACGCAGACTTCGTTTCTGGACATTTAGACCTAGCAAAAAAGACAGGTGCAGCTATCGTTTATGGACCAACTGCTAAACCAGGTTTCGAAGCAATCGTTGCAGAAGATAATCAAGAGTTTAAGGTGGGGAATTACACAGTAAAAGTAATTCATACTCCTGGACACACGATGGAAAGTACAACTTATTTGTTAATTGACGAAAATGGAAAAGAACATGGAATTATATCAGGTGATACACTTTTTATCGGGGATGTTGGTCGACCAGATTTAGCACAACATGTTATTGCAGATTTAACGGAAGAAAAACTCGCAAATCACCTTTTTGATTCTTTAAGAAATAAAATAATGCCACTTTCTGATGATTTAATCGTCTATCCCAATCATGGAGCAGGAAGTGCATGTGGTAAAAAAATGAGTAAAGAAACTACTGATACACTCGGAAATCAGAAGAAAACAAATTATGCCTTACGAGCGGATATGACTCGTGAAGAATTTGTGAAGGAACTTTTAACAGGTTTAACACCTCCTCCAGGATATTTCCCAAAAAATGTATTAATGAATATTCAAGGCTATGAAAGTTTGGATACCGTAATGGAAAGGGGAAAAAAAGCATTAAATCCAATTTCGTTTGAGGTATTGGCGAATGAAACTCAAGCACTGATTCTTGACACGCGCGATCCAGCTGTGTTCGCTAAAGGATTTATTCCCAACTCCATAAATATTGGATTGGATGGAAGTTTTGCGATGTGGGTTGGAGAAATGATTAAAGATATTAAACAAGAAATTCTTTTAATTACGGAAAAGGGTAGGGAAGAAGAGGCGATAATTCGCTTGTCTCGAGTTGGTTACGATCACACTATTGGCTTTTTAGAAGGAGGAATTGATGCTTGGAAAGAAGCTGGAAAAGAAATTGATACTGTAAATCGCATATCTGCTCAAGACTTTGAATCGGAATTGGTAAAAAATCCAATCGTGATAGATGTCAGAAAGAAAAGTGAATTTGATTCTGAACATGTTATAAACGCAATTAATGTGCCTTTAAATCAACTCAATGAAAAATTAAGTATGATTCCCAAGGAAGAAAATTTCATTCTACATTGTGCTGGTGGTTATAGAAGTATGATTGCTGCATCCATTTTGAAATCAAGGGTTTATGATAATTTAGTGGATGTTGAAGGAGGGATGACAGAAATCTTAAAAACAGGAGTTCCTAGAACAGAATATATTTGTCCATCTACACTTTTATAGTAGCATTTTATTAAAAAATAAATCCTGGCAATTTGCTGGGATTTTTTGTTTTTAAAAATTAGATATCAATATTAAAAGAACAATTTGATAGAAAATGAATTTTTTCATTAAATTTGTAGATTGCAATAGAAACAACAGAATAAATGAAGGAAATACAAATGGTCGACTTAAAGTCGCAATACAAAAAAATAAAATCAGAAGTTGATGCTGCAATCATGGAGGTGATTGAAAATGCAACATTTATTAATGGACCAGAGGTAACTTCATTCCAAAAAGAATTACAAAGTTACTTGGATGTAAATCATGTTATTCCTTGTGCAAATGGAACTGATGCTTTGCAAATCGCTATGACGGCATTGGGTTTAAAGCCTGGAGACGAGGTAATTACACCTTCATATACCTATATTGCTACAACTGAAGTAATGGCGCTTTTAGGTTTAACTCCTGTTTTTGTGGATGTAGATCCAAAGACTTTTTGCATAGATGTTACAAAAATTGAAGCGGCAATTACAGCAAATACAAAAGCTATTGTTCCTGTTCATTTGTATGGACAAGCTGCTGATATGGATGCAATTATGGAGATTGCTAGTAAAAATAATTTATTTGTTATCGAAGATAATGCCCAAGCAATTGGCTGCGATTACACGCACCGAGATGGTTCAAAATCCAAAACTGGAACCATTGGTACAATTGGATGTACCTCATTTTTTCCTTCCAAAAATTTGGGATGTTATGGTGATGGAGGAGCAATTTGCACCAATGACGAGAAATTAGCCATTGCAATGAAACAGATTGCAAATCATGGTCAAACGATTCGTTACCACCACGAAATTGTAGGTTGCAATTCTCGTTTGGATTCCATACAAGCAGCAGTTTTAAGAATAAAACTTAGATTCTTAGATGAATATTGTGATGCACGCAGAAAAGCCGCTTCTTATTACGATAATTTTTTGTCACAAATTGATGGAATCACAGTTCCATTCAGATCAGAAAATTCACGACATGTATTTCACCAATACACCCTTCAATTAGAAGGAATAGATAGAGATAAGTTGTCAGAATTTCTTGCAACTAAAGGGATTCCAAGTATGATTTATTATCCTATTCCTGCGCATAAACAAAAAATGTTTGCTGCTTTTAATTGTGAGAATCAGAATTTACCAGTAACGGATTGGTTAACAGAAAGAGTTTTATCCTTGCCAATTCACACTGAATTAGAAGAAGAACAATTGAAATATATTTGTAGTGCCATTCAAGAATTTATAAAAAAATAATTATGAGTAAAATTGCCGTAGTTGGAACAGGATATGTTGGCTTAGTAACAGGTACTTGCTTCGCTGAAACAGGAAATCAAGTTATTTGTATTGATATTGATTCTAAAAAGGTGGAACGCATGAGAAATGGTGAAATACCAATTTACGAGCCTCATTTAGATGTACTTTTTGAACGAAACATTAAAGCAAATCGATTAACTTTCACAACTAACTTAGAAGAAGGGATTGAAGATGCTGAAATTATTTTTTTAGCTTTACCAACGCCTCCAGGAGAAGATGGCTCTGCTGATTTATCCTACATCTTAGGAGTTGCAGACCAATTAGGCAAAATAATGAAAAACTATAAGGTTATTGTAGATAAAAGTACAGTTCCTGTGGGTACCGCTGAAAAAGTGCATCAAGCAATTGCAAAAAATGCAAAATTAGATTTTGCGGTAGTTTCCAATCCTGAATTTTTAAGAGAAGGTTTTGCAGTAGATGATTTTATGAAACCTGATAGGGTGGTAATTGGAACATCCGATGATCGGGCTAAAAAAGCCATGGAAAACTTGTACAAACCTTTTGTTAGGCAAGGAAATCCTATTATTTTTATGGATGAAAAATCTGCTGAATTAACAAAATACGCGGCAAATTCATTTTTAGCAACAAAAATAACATTCATGAATGAAATTGCAAATTTCTGTGAATTAGTGGGCGCTGATGTAGATAAAGTAAGAATTGGAATTGGGTCAGATGACCGAATCGGAAAACGATTTCTTTTTCCAGGAATAGGATATGGAGGTTCTTGTTTTCCAAAAGATGTTCAAGCATTGGTTAAATCTGGGAAAGAACATGATTTTTCTTTTGAGATTCTAGAAGCTGTAATGAAAGTGAATGAAGACCAAAAAACAATCCTTTTTCCAAAAATAAAAAACTATTTTCGAGGGAATTTAGAAGGGAAAAAAATCGCTATGTGGGGATTGGCCTTCAAACCAGACACTGATGATATTCGTGAAGCACCTGCTTTATATATGATTGATGAATTAACAAAAGCTGGAGCTACAGTTACCGCCTTTGATCCTGAAGCAATGAGCAATGTTAAAGGTGTAATTGGCGAAAAGATAAATTATGCAGATAACGAATACGACGCCTTAATAGATGCAGATTGCTTAGTGATTTGTACCGAATGGGGAATCTTTAGAAATCCAGATTTTAAAAAAGTAGGTGAAAATTTAAAAGATAAAGTCGTTTTTGATGGCAGAAATTTATTTGACCTAGACGAAATGACAGAAAAAGGCTATTATTATTCAAGTATTGGAAGAAAATCAACTGAATTAAACTAATTATGAAAAGAATATTAATAACGGGAGCAGCAGGATTTTTAGGCTCACATTTATGTGATCGCTTTATTAAAGAAGGATTTCATGTTATCGGAATGGATAATTTAATAACAGGAAGATTAAGTAACATAGAACATTTATTTCCTTTGGAACAATTTGAGTTTTACAATCATGATGTATCTAAATTTATACATGTTCCAGGAAATTTAGATTACATTTTACATTTTGCTTCTCCTGCAAGTCCAATTGATTACCTAAAAATCCCGATTCAAACCTTAAAAGTTGGATCTTTAGGGATTCACAATTGTTTAGGATTAGCCAAGGCGAAAAATGCGAGAGTTTTAATTGCATCAACATCAGAGATTTATGGAGACCCAACGGTTCACCCACAAACAGAAGAATATTGGGGAAATGTGAATCCTGTTGGACCGAGAGGAGTTTACGACGAAGCAAAACGCTTTCAAGAGGCTATGACAATGGCTTACCACACTTTTCATGGTTTAGAAACTAGAATTGTTCGAATTTTTAATACCTACGGTCCAAGAATGCGACTGAATGATGGACGTGTTTTGCCTGCATTTATTGGTCAAGCTTTGCGCGGTGAAGATATTACTATTTTTGGAGATGGTTCTCAAACACGAGCATTTTGTTTTGTTGATGATTTGGTTGAAGGAATTTATCGTTTGTTAATGAGTGCCTATTCTCAACCGGTAAATATTGGTAATCCAGATGAAATAACTATTAGTCAGTTTGCTGAAGAAATTATTGCATTAACGGGAACAAATCAAAAAGTCGTTTACCATGATTTGCCTGTTGATGATCCAAAGCAACGTCAACCAGATATTACAAAAGCGAAAGAAATTCTAAATTGGGAACCTAAAGTGTCTCGTGCTGAAGGACTTAAAATTACTTATGATTATTTCAAAAGTTTAAGCCAAGAAGAATTGAATAAAAAAGAACACAATGACTTTGATAAATACACAATTAAATAATGGAATATTTCGCTCATGAATCTGCATACATTGACCAAGGTTGTAACATTGGAAAAGGTACAAAAATTTGGCACTTTTCTCATATTATGTCGAATTGTACTTTAGGAGAAAACTGCAATATTGGTCAAAATGTTGTCATTTCACCAAATGTTATATTAGGCAGAAATGTAAAAGTTCAAAACAATGTTTCGATTTATACCGGAGTAATTTGTGAGGATGATGTGTTTTTAGGACCATCCATGGTTTTTACGAATGTTATCAACCCGAGAAGTGCTGTCAATCGCAAGAATGAATATGCAAAAACCATTGTTAAAAAAGGTGTAAGTATTGGAGCTAACGCAACCATTGTTTGTGGCCACGATATTGGTGAATTTGCTTTCATAGGCGCGGGAGCAGTGGTAACAAAACATGTTCCAGCTTATGCGCTAATGGTAGGGAATCCAGCTAGACAAATGGGTTGGATGAGTGAGTTTGGAAGCAGGCTAGAATTTGATTCCAAAGGAAATGCAATCTGTAAGGATTCTGGAGAAAAATACCAATTAATAAATAATTTAGTACAAAAAATTTCATGAAAATAAATTCAAATAAAATAAAATTTGCCGTTGTAGGAGCAGGACATATCGGAAAACGACATGCAGAAATGATCAACCGTGAAAATGAAGCAGAATTAGTTGCTTTAGTGGATGTGCGTTCAAAAGAAGAATGCGGTGCTGATAATTTTGATGTTCCATTTTTCTCTTCGATGGAAGATTTGCTGAAATCAGGACTTGAATTTGATGTCGTAAATATCTGTACTCCAAATGGTTTACATGCTGATCAAGCAATTTTAGCTTTAGAACATAAAAAACATGTAGTGTGCGAAAAACCAATGGGTTTAAGCAAAGATGGTTGTGAAAAAGTGATTTTTAAATCCCTACAAATGTCAAAACAAGTTTTTTGTGTCATGCAAAATCGATATTCTCCTCCATCAGAATGGATAAAATCTATTGTTGATAATGGAGTTTTAGGAGACACGTTTATGGTACAATTAAATTGCTACTGGAATCGTGATGATCGTTATTATAAAAAGGAAAGTTGGAAAGGAAAACAAGCATTGGATGGTGGTACACTTTTTACTCAATTTTCGCATTTCATAGATATCATGTATTGGCTTTTTGGAGATATTGACAATATTCAGGGGAAATTCGCTGATTTCACACATAAGGATTTAACCGATTTTGAGGATTCAGGTTTTGTTAGTTTTGATTTCGTGAACGGAGGAATGGGTTGCATCAATTATTCAACTGCTGTTCAAGATAATAACTTAGAAAGTTCAATTACAATTATTGGAAGTAAAGGTAGTGTCAAAATTGGTGGACAATATATGAACGAACTGGAAGTTTGCAATATTCCCGGCTATGAAATGCCAGAATTAGCTCCTACAAATCCCGGAAATGATTACGGGGCTTACAAAGGTTCTGCCGCTAATCATAATTATGTGATTTCTAATGTGATTCAAACTTTAAAAGGAAAAACTACTGCCACAACAAATGCATTGGAAGGACTTAAAGTTGTTGAAATTATTGAACGAATCTATAAAATTCGTGACGAGCAGTTCTCGAAGTAAAATCTTAGTTTCAGAGTAAAACAATAATTATCTTTTATATTAGTTAATGTAGTAGAATTACTAATTTTACTACTCATGAAAAATTTCTTGGTTTTTATTCTTCTTTTTGGAAGTTTTCAAAAAGAGGTTTTATCGCAATGCATTGAATGTGATAATTTAAAAGATGCGCTAATTGCTCCTTTAGGTGTTAAAAGTTTGGATTTATCGCACGAAAATTTGAAACTTGTCCCAAAGGAAATCGAACTTTTTACGGACTTGGAAGAATTAGATTTGTCCTACAATTTATTGGAAAATTTTCATATTGACTTGAGCAAATTAACTCATTTGAAACTTCTCGACTTGAGTGATAATCCAAATCTCAACTTTTTTGAATTTCCTTCAAGTTTCTTTTCAAGTGGAATTGAAAGTCTAAATTTAGCGAAAAATAATTTATTTTTTGTACCAGAAAATATTGGTTCACTCAAGAGTTTAGAATCACTTGATTTAAGCAACAATAACATTACTTTTTTACCTCCAAGTTTTGATAATCTCGTAAAATTAAGAAACTTAAATCTTGCTTTCAATCATCTAAAAGAAGACAATTTCTACCTCAATCAATTGTGGAATCTAGAATATTTGCAGCTTGAAAACAATCCTAAATTAAACCTTGAAAACGTTTTTATTTCACTTCAAAACAAAGAAAATTTAAAAGAACTAAGTTTTAGCCAAGATGAAAAAAACATGCCAATTGGTGCAATGAATAAGCTTTCAATCAATAAAATAATAATAAAAAATTCTACCGTAAAATCTTTAAAACCAAATTTTTATAATATCAAAAACCTACAGGAAATCAGTTTTGATAATTGTGATTTTACAGACGAAAAAAATTTGTACAAAGATTTAAATTCACTCAAACAAATCACGAAATTAAGTTTTAAAAACACGAAATTGGAAGGTGATTTGAAAGAATTGAGTCCAAAAAAAGAACTTGTTTTCATGGATGCGTTTATTGATAATGAAGAAGATTTGATTCAGCGAAATAATGTGCAAATTATTAACGCAAAAAACCTTGATTCTGTTTTAATTCAGCAAAATAATTTGCAAAACCCAATGTTCTCACTCAGTGAAAAGATGCTGACAAATCAAGTCGAAAAAGTTGTTGATGTGAAGATTGAAAAACACGAAATTCAAGCGGATACTCCTTGCCAAATAAAGAGCGAAAACGCTAATTTTGACATTCCAAAAAATGCCTTTTTAGACCAAAATCTAAAGCCCTATTCAGGAAAAGTAAAGATTGAAATCAAAGAATATTTCGATCCAATCAGCATTGCTTTGGCAGGAGTTCCTATGATAATGAATGAAAGTGGAACTCCAGAATTGTTTTCCTCAAGTGGTATGTTTGAATTTAATGCATTCGATGAAAATGGTAACAAATTAAATCCAAACCCAGAAAACCTGATTCAAGTTGATATGGAAAACACCCAACAAAATGAACAATCAGACTTATTTTCTTACAACGATTCCCTGAAAAATTGGGAACGAATTGAAACAAATATTAATTCAGTTCAAGTGCCAAACTCCCAAAACTCAATTATGGATTCCCTCAACGCATTACCTGATTCACTTTTTGCCCAAATGCATATTGTTCATGTTCCAATGAAACTTCAATACTTGAATCAAAAAGGAAATAAACACAAGTTCAAAGAAACTAGAAAATACTACTTGACATTAAAGCATCACAAACATGAATTTTATGTAAATCAAAAAAAGTTATTTTATAAGAACAAAAGTACCACTTTCTACACAGAGGATAAGGGACTGAAATTTTTAGAAAATTCCTATCTTCTAATTGATAGCCTAATTTATCCTGAACACAATGAGTTAATCAAAATGATTGCTTCTGACACAGCTACTATTAAAATTTTTGCAAATAAAAAATTGTATGATTTTACTACTCGAAATTATTCAGATGTTAAAGTGAGTGTAGACTTTGAAAAGGATAAGTTTATGTTACAGTTTAGTTAGGGTCTGCTGAAAAAGTATAAACCTTTGATTTTTGTGGGTTATAGCTTATTTTTGCACAACCAAGTGCAAGGAAAAATGAAAAAACTTTCAAAAAACCG
>JBIKSI010000118.1:0-11700 GCA_044348665.1 Crocinitomicaceae bacterium | reverse complement strand
ACATATTTTGGTCGAGATGCACGGTTTTTTGAAAGTTTTTTCATTTTTCCTTGCACTTGGTTGTGCAAAAATAAGCTATAACCCACAAAAATCAAAGGTTTATACTTTTTCAGCAGACCCTAATTAACTTTATTTAATAACAATGTTTTTTATTCAAAAGATAAAACTCCATATTTTTCTTTCTTTCCGTACAATAAAACCATCAACATTTCTTTCTTGTTGTAATCTACTGAGAATTTTTTCGGAACAGCATAAGCTTTCGTTTCTTTTCTGTCGAAGAATGTTTTTCTAGTCAAATCACCACTTGACAATTCGATTTCAACTAAACTAACTGTATTTGTTTTTTTACGGTAGCTTGTTGGGTAAAAACGATTGTTGTCATCCACAAAGTTTCCGCTTTCATCGTAGTTTTTCAAATTGTCATTAAAAACAATACTTAATTTGTCTTTATTCACAAAGCTCGCAATTGAACTAAAAAATCCACCATCATTGGTTGACACTTGTGTTTTTTTGATTTTTTTCATCCATTCAAATTCACCACTAGCTTTAATTTTATATACAACTAAATCATTGTAATAATAAGTGTAAGTAGTTGTAGTTGCACCTGTTCTTGGATCTGTATGTGTAGTTACAACAACATAGTATTGTTCTAACATACCAATCATGCTTCCATCAGCTAAAGTATGAATATCTCTAACATCGTATTGATACAGAGCTGGTTCACCTTTACCTTTTTTCTCTTTTTTTGCTGCTTTTTCTTTCTGACGGTCAGACCAACCTTCTGTAATGAAATCTTTTCCGAATTCATTCCAACCTTCATTTAACATTTTTTTCTTATTAAAATCTAACTGAAAGTAGAAAACACCTTTAATACCAACTGATTTTTTTTCTCCATATAATCCAGTAAAACTCATCAATCTATTATTGTCAGAAGAAAATGAAAGGTCAGAAATAGTTTTTCCATTGTTAAATTCTAATTCAAATTCTTCTAAGCCATCAGGTGTAACCTGCATCAACACAATTTTATCAAGGTAAGTTGCTGATTTGAATATTTTTTTTGTTTCATCTTGTTTGTAAACTTTCGCAGCTAGGAAAAAATCTCCAGTATTTGATAAGTAAGTATTTGAAATTGAAACTCGATTAGATTCGTAAGGTAATTCGTAAGATCCTTCTGAAATTGTTTCGAATTCTGCGTCAAAAACTGCGTATCCAAATTTATCCTTTTCTTCTTTAGAACCTGGGATTTCATAGTTAACGCACATGAAATCTTTGTTTTCAGATTGGTAAACAAAAAATTCACCTTTTCTTTTCCAGCCTTTAGGCATTTTGTAGGAAATAATTTCTTTCGGAAGTCCAATTGGTTTGCATGTATTATCATATTTTTGATAATAAATCGTGTTCTCTCCATCTTTTTTGTCAGAAATGAAAACCACTGGAATATCATTCGAAATGACAAGACTTTCTACTAAGCCAGTTCCGTTTTCCAATTTTGCTGAAATCTTTCCCTTTGACGTAACGGCAAAATTTGAATGTTTGCTTAAATAAAGTGTTGGAAACATTCTTGGGCCCATGTATCTAGTTGTGTAATAATCTGAGTAGGAAACAGGAAAAACACTTGAAACTCTTCCTTTTACTGGCATTAATTCACTCCATTTGATATCATATTGTGCGAATGCGCCGACACAAATGCTTAAACTTAAGGC
Source organism: Crocinitomicaceae bacterium (assembly GCA_044348665.1). GTDB lineage: Bacteria > Bacteroidota > Bacteroidia > Flavobacteriales_D > Crocinitomicaceae > M2408. Next base: position 9,997 of record JBIKSI010000118.1, on the reverse strand, counting down.
AATTAGAATTTTTTTCATAAATAGTTTTAAAAAATTAGTTTACAAGTGTACGAAATTTATTTCACTAAATCAATCCCCGTATAAGTTTGCGGAGAAATTAATTTCAATTCTGCTTTAAGTTTGTCTGAAATATCTAGGTTTTCAATAAAGAAATGCACCGATTCTTTCGTCGTTGCTTCATTTTTTCGCGTTAGATTTTTCAATGCTTCATAAGGTTTTGGAAATCCTTCTCTTCTCAAGATCGTTTGAATTGCTTCCGCTACCACTGCCCAATTATTTTCTAAATCTGCTTCAATTGCTGCTTCATTGAGAACTAATTTGTTTAATCCGTTAAGCGTTGATTTTAAAGCGATTAAGGAATGACTAATCGGAACACCAATCATTCTCAATACAGTTGAATCGGTTAAATCTCTCTGTAATCTTGAAACTGGAAGTTTTGATGACAAATGTTTATACAAGGCATTTGCGATCCCAATATTTCCCTCCGAATTTTCAAAATCAATTGGGTTCACTTTGTGAGGCATGGCAGAAGAACCAATTTCACCTTCCTTCAATTTTTGTTTGAAATAGTCCATAGAAATGTACGTCCACATATCTCGGTTCAAATCTAAAATAATTGTATTGATGCGTTTTAAGACGTCAAATAAAGCCGCTAAATTATCGTAATGATCTATTTGTGTGGTCGTTTGACTTCTATTTAAGCCTAAAATATCATTTACAAAATGATTCGCAAATTTTACCCAATCAACTGCAGGATAAGCCACGTGATGAGCATTAAAATTTCCTGTTGCTCCACCAAATTTCGCAGAAAATGGAATTGCAACTGCTTGTTGTAATTGGATTTCTAAACGTTCACTAAAAACCTGTATTTCTTTCCCTAATTTTGTCGGAGATGCTGGTTGACCATGAGTTTTTGCCAACATTGATATGTCTTTCCAAGCGTTTTTTAGTTCATTTAATTTTTGAATGAGTTCATTTACAATGGGGAAAAATTCTGCAAACAAGCCGTCTTTTAGTGAAAGCGGAATGCTCGTATTATTGATATCTTGTGAAGTTAAGCCGAAATGTACAAACTCAAGTTGTTGACTTTCTCCAAGTTGAGTAATTTTCTCTTTTAAAAAATATTCAACGGCTTTCACATCGTGATTTGTCGTTTTTTCTGTGTTTTTGATCCACAATGCATCTTCTTCCGAGAAATTCAAGTAAATTTCCTTTAACTGACCAATTTTTTCTTTTGGAAAATTATTTAAGGGTTCAATCCCAAGTTCAATTAAAGCGATAAAATATTCCACTTCCACCAAAACACGGTATTTGATTAATCCAAACTCAGAAAAGTATTGTGCTAATTCACTTACTTTAGATCTGTAACGTCCGTCAACAGGGGAAATAGCGCTTAATTCATTCAAATGCATATCGAAATTTTTTGCAAAGATAGGTAAAAAAACATAGTTCTATGAATGATTATAAGGAATAATCGTTCCCAGAAACACACTTTCTACATCTCAATATGGCAAATTCATTTTTATTAGTTGGAAGCAAACTATTCCAATTTTTCTAGTGACGGCATCTTGGTATTTAAAAACACAGAGCAAGTCCTATTAAAACCTAGTTTAAAGAAAGTAAATTAAGGTTCTATAATCCCAAATTCTTATTACTTTTGCTCGTGCGCTTTATTAAAGAACTTTTAATCGGGATTTCATCTTATTGGGAAGCATTTCTGTTTATCCGCAAACACAAACTTTATTGGTACGTGATTCTGCCTGCAATTCTAATGTTGGGTATTTATCAATTTGGTTATTTCATGAGCACTCGTGTCTTTACAACGGAAGTTCAAAATATGAACGACATTGTATGGTACCTAATCAAATTGTTTTTGGAAATTTCAATCGCAGTATTATTGATGAATTTCTCGAAATACCTTGTCGTCGCAATTTTATCACCTTTGTTGGCTTACCTTTCCTTAAAAACGGAGCGAATCATCACTGGAAACACCTATAAATTTGATTATGCTCAGTTTTTGATTGACATCAAACGAGCAATTAAATTGGTTACAAGAAATTTTATGTGGTATTATTTTTTCTTTTTGGTAGTACTTTTGATTTCCTTTTTGTTTTGGGATAAACCCAATGAAAGTCCAGTTTTTTACCTGACTTACTTAATTGGTTTTTACTATTACGGATTTAGTTTTGTTGATTATGTTAATGAACGAAGAAAACTTTCTGTGGATGAAAGCATCATTTTTATGCGAAAACACCGTGGATTGGCAATTGGAATTGGTTTAATCTACTCACTTTTAATACTTGTACCCGTAAAATTAAGTGCATTATTTGGTTGGTATCGGTTTTTTGATGCGCCATTAGCAGTTTTTACTAATTTTGTGGCACACTTTTTTCTTTGGTTTTGCGCATCGTTCGCACCAATATTGGCAAGTGTCGCCTCAACTTTAGCGATGGATAAGGTGGTAGGATTAAAAAAATAAGTATATTTGAAAGCACGCTTGTTCTTTAAGCAAAAAAGAAAAAATAGTTTAATTAAAAATTGTACAACATGAAAAAAATAGGATTAATTTTCTTTCTAATTTTACTTAATAATTGGAGTTTTAATGCGAGAACCTTTGTTATTCCGCAAGATTCGACGACAAAAATTGTTGATAAAACAGCTGCACTTTTGTTAATGGAGGAAGGAAAGGCATCGTATCTTGAGGGTAAGTATAAGGAAGCTTTGAATAAATTCCGTTTGGCTTACAACAAGGATCAGAATAACTTTTTTTGCTCCTATTGGATTGGAATTACACATTTTAAAATGAATAATTTTGGTTATGCTTTGCAATATGGAAAACAAGCGGAGGAAATTAGAAATGCGCATAAAAAATCAAATGATGATGAACAAAATGTGGATGTTGCAGAACTTTTAGGATCAGCTTACCATCGATTAAATAAGATTGATTCTGCTTTGATTTATTATACATACACGATAGATAAATTGTCCAAACAAAGGTTAAAAGATTTGCGAATTAATGAACGAATCGCAGAATGTAATTATGTGTTGGGACAAGTTTCAGAAAATAAAGTTTCCAAAAGAAAATTACTTCCATCGGAAATTAATTCGGGCTACCATGAATATGCACCAATTCTAACTAATTCAGGGAAAACATTGTATTTTACCTCAAGAAGAGAAAATACCACTGGAGGCCAAAATAATCCTGATGATGAACAGTATTTTGAGGATAATTACCGAGCAAAATGGAATAATGAAGATCAGATTTGGGACAGTGTTAACAATAAGTTAGATAGAATAAATTCTGATGGATTCGATTGCATTTCATTTATTTCCGAAGATGGTTTATCTGGCTTGATGACTTTAAACTCAACAGAGTCAAACCAAAAAGTAAAGACTTCTGGTTCAGATATTTGTGAAATAACTTTAACCAATAAAGGGAAATGGGCTACCCCGAAATTGATAAAAAACAAATCGATTAACACTTCCTTTTTTGATGGTGCAGCTACCATGACTGCTGATGGAAATACCATGTATTTTGTGTCAGATAGAAATGGAGCAAAAAACATGCTGGACATTTACGAAGTGAAAAAAGTGGGGAACGAGTGGGGGAAAGCAGTACCTGTTTCAGACAGTATAAATACCGAGATGAGAGAAACTACGCCGTTTATTACGCCTGATGGACAGTTTTTATTCTTTAGTTCAGAAGGACATTTAGGAATGGGAGGTTACGATATTTATGTGTCTGAAAACTTAGGGAAAACCTGGTCTAAACCGATCAATCTTGGAGCAGAAATTAATTCAGTAAATGATGATACACATCTGCAATTTTATCCAAAATTGAAAAAAATTGTCTTTGCAAGTTCCACATTTGATAAATTAAAATCAAGTATGGATATTTATGAAATTGACTTAAATGATTTCAAATTGCCAATTAAGGAGTAGTTTTATAGCTAATCTTTAAATTTTTATTTTTTGAGCGATTTAGCAGCATTGATTTTGATGGGCGGAAAATCTTCTCGTATGCAAGAAGATAAAGCCAAAATAGTATATCATGAAAAAGCACAATTTGAGCATTTGTACGATTTATTGAAACTTTTTTGCGAGGATGTTTATTTATCTACTAATCAGGAATATAAATCCTTTCCCTTTATAAAAGACAATCCAGAATTTGGGGAAATTGGACCAATGAACGGAATTTTGTCTGGGTTTGATCGATTAAAAACATCACTTCTAGTTATTGCCATAGATTATCCATTGTTTTCTGAGGAGGAAATTCAAAATTTAATTTCACAACGAGATAAAAATGCACTTGCAAGTGTAATGTTTAATCAAAAAAGTGAATTTTTCGAACCATTTTTGGGAATTTACGAATTTTCCATGTTTGAAATCTTAAAGACTGAAATAAAAATTGGAAATTATTCTTTGCAAGCGATTTTGGCAAAAAATGAGGTAAAAAAGGTTTTTCCATTAACCGTTAATTCATTAAGAAATTGCAATACTATTGAAGAGAAAAATCAACTAATTCTCGAGATTCATGGAAGAAAATGAAATAACAAAGCGTGAAATATTTTCCTTTCAAGGAAATGTTTTAGAAAAGAAGTTAGATTATATTGCAGTTGAAGAAACACTTGAAATTAGTTTGGGATTTTGGGAGAAAGATGATTTTATTTCAAAAAATATTTCCATCACGATGCGAACTCCGGGAGCTGATCGAGAATTGGCTGTTGGATTTTTGTTTGGTGAAGGAATAATTAAGCAACCCAATGAAATTGAAAAAATTGATTCTCAAGAAAATAAGGTCTTGATTCATTTGAAAAGGGGAGTAGTGTTTAATCTTAAAAATATTGAACGACACTTTTACACTTCAAGCAGTTGCGGAGTCTGCGGAAAATCCTCGACAGATGCTGTAAAAATTGTTTCAAATTTACAAAAAAATGAATCTATTTTTAGCATAAACGCTGAATTGATTTTGTCCTTGCCTTCAAAAATGAAAGTAAAGCAAGTTAATTTTCAACAAACAGGAGGACTTCATTCTTCCTCATTATTCAGTGAAAAAGGAGAATTTATAGCACTTTTTGAAGATGTAGGAAGACACAATGCTTTAGACAAATTGATTGGATCCTCATTTTTAAGCGGAAGTTTACCATTAAAAAATGAAATTTTATTGTTAAGCGGAAGAATTAGTTTTGAATTGGTACAAAAGGCTGTTTTTGCTGGGATTTCTGTCATTTGTGCAATTGGTGCGCCTTCTTCTTTGGCAATTGATTTAGCAAAAGAATTCAACATTTGTTTGATTGGCTTTTTGAAAAAGGACTCTTTTAACGTTTATAATGGGAGTGAAAGATTTCTTTGAAAAAGATAGAATTAATTGCTAAATTTGTTTAAAAATTGCCATGAAAATTCGAATAAAAGGTGATTCCATTCGCTATCGCTTGTCAAAGTCAGATTTGGAAAAATTCTACAAAGATTCTTTTTTAGAGGAGATAACTCATTTTCCTGCTAATCAATTAACTTATTCTTTGAAGGCAAATGATTCTGAAGGGATTTCAGCGGATTTTCAAAAAAATGAGATATTTATATTTTTCCCGAAAAGTGAGTTAGATACTTGGTTTCATACAGATAAAGTCACTTATCAGCATATTCAAAAATTCGAAGGAAAAGAATTAAAAATTTTATTAGAAAAGGACTTTATGTGCATTGATAATGTAGAGGAAGACCAGTCTGATAATTTTCCAAATCCAAATTTAATTTGTTGATTTTGAGTAAGTCGAAAAATAATAAAATTCCAAAAGCAGAACCGCCAGAATCCTTTACAGGACTAAATTTAGGTGAGCCAAAAGAGTTTGCCGCAGGTTTTCCAGCCGTTGTTTCGAGTTTGCAACATGTTTTTGGTGAAGTTGGGTTGCTAAAAGGTTTAAGAGCCTTGTCTAAATTAAATCAAAAGGGTGGGACAAATTGCCCATCTTGTGCTTGGCCTGATCCCGATGATGATCGAAGTACGATTGCAGAATATTGTGAAAATGGTGCAAAAGCAATCGCTGAAGAAGCAACGCAAAAAAAATTGACTACTGACTTTTTTCAAGAAAATTCTGTTTATGATTTGTCTTTATTGAGTGATTATGAAATTGGAAAAAAAGGGCGAATAGCCCAACCAATGTATCTCAGAGAAGGAGGGACACACTACGAAGAAATTTCTTGGGAAGACGCTTTTCAGAAGATTGGAGGCAAATTAAATGCGCTTACTGATCCAAATGAAGCTGTTTTTTATACCTCTGGAAGAACGAGTAATGAAGCTGCCTTTTTGTATCAACTATTTGTACGTGAATGTGGAACAAATAATTTGCCAGATTGCTCCAATATGTGTCATGAATCGAGTGGAGTAGCGCTTAATGAGAGTTTAGGGATTGGTAAAGGAAGTGTAAAATTAGAAGATTTTTACCATACGGATGTTATTTTGATTTTAGGTCAAAATCCAGGGACAAATCATCCACGGATGCTGAGTGCCCTCAAAAAAGCGAAAAAAAATGGAGCCACAATTATTTCTATAAATCCTTTGGTGGAGGCAGGACTAGTTGCTTTTGCAAATCCGCAAGAAATTAAAGGTTTTTTTAATGTGGCAACTAAATTAACAGACATTTATTTGCAAGTGAAAATAAACGGAGATATGGCCTTGTTGAAAGCAATTATGCTCCGTTTGTTGGAAGAAGATGAGAAATCAAATAATACAGTTTTTGATCATGATTTTATCAAAAAACATACTGCATCCTATTCAGACTTTGTGAATAATTTAAAATCATTTGATTACGAAGAATTGATTCGGATTGCTGGAGTTTCAAAAGACGAAATCGAACAAGTTGTTAGTCTTTTAAAGGAAAAAAAGAATATTATTGCATGCTGGGCAATGGGTTTGACACAGCACAAAAATGCGGTTGAAACCATTCAAGATGTAGTAAATTTACTTCTGCTAAAGGGAAGTATTGGTAAACCATTTGCTGGAACTTGTCCCGTGAGAGGCCACAGCAATGTGCAAGGAGACAGAACGATGGGTATTTACGAAAAGCCCAGTTCTTCATTTTTGGATGCATTAGAAAGGAATTTTCGAATCAATGCTCCTCGCAACCCTGGTTATGATGTGGTGGAGGCAATCGAAGCGATGCATGAGAAAAAAGCAAAAGTGTTTTTCTGCATGGGAGGAAATTTTTTGTCAGCTAGTCCTGATACAAATTATACTGCTGAAGCTATCCAAAACTGTGAACTAACGGTTCAAGTATCCACCAAATTAAATCGAAGTCATTTAATTCATGGCAAGGAAGCTCTAATTTTACCTACCTTGGGGAGAACTGATATCGATGAAATTGATGGCGAAAAACAATTTGTCACCGTTGAAAATTCAATGGGAGTGGTGCATTCTAGTAGAGGGAGTTTGACCGCGGTTTCTGAAAAATTAATGAGTGAAATTAAAATTGTTTGTAATTTAGCTAAAGCAACTTTTGGAGCCAAAAGCCCAATAAATTGGGATTTGTACCTTTCTAATTACGATGCTATTAGAGATGCCATTGAAGCGACAATTCCTGGATTTGAGAATTTTAATCAACGAATTAAAGCTAAAGAAGGATTTTATTTGCCAAATTCAGCTAGAGAAAATCTATACACAACTTTTTCTGGAAAGGCGAATTTTACGGTTTCAAAAGTGGAAGAAATTCCCTTACAAGATAATGAATTTTTGATGATGACAATAAGAACTCACGATCAATTTAATACTACAATTTATGGTTTAAATGACCGTTACCGAGGAATTTTGAATGAAAGAAGGGTTGTTTTGATAAATAAGGAAGACATTAAAAAATCAAACTTAAAGTCTCGTGATTTGGTCGATATTTACAATTTTTCTGATGGTGGTGAACGAGTTGCTCATAATTTTATTGTTATTGAATACAACATTCCCAGGCAATGTGTAGCTACTTATTTTCCAGAAACAAATGTATTGGTACCTATAAAATCGACTGCAAAAAAGAGTAATACACCGACGTCTAAGTCAGTTGTGGTGGAGATTAAGAAAAGAAAAGATTAGTATCCGTTAAGTTAATTGATTGATTATGAATCTTTTATCTGTTTCGTAAAGGTTAGTAACGAATATCTGTTTGATAATCAGCGCTCTATGTAATGACTTTGAATTTTGGTTTTTAATGTAAAGTTTACTACCTTGTATTGGGTGAGTGGAGGTTTATATTCGTTTGAAAGTCAGTGCTTTATCCGTTGTTGAAAGGTTATAAACGAATATCTATTTAAAAATCAGCATTTTATGTAATCACTTTGGGTTTTGGTTTTTAATGAAGAGGTTGCTGCTTTTGTTTGGAGTACTTTTTTTATTCGTTTGAAAGTCAGTGCTTTATCTGATTATTAAAGGTTAGAAACGAATATTTATTTGATTATCAGTGTTCTATGTGATCACATTGAATCTTGGTTTTTAATGAAAAGGTTGCTGCTTTTAATAATGAAATCTGGTATTTTTTATTGTGATGAATATCAGGCGTTTATCCGTTGTTGAAAGGTTAGGAACGAATATCTATTTAAATATCAATACTTTATGTGATCACTTTGAATTTTTGTTTTTAATATAATAGTTGCTGACTGTATTAGTAATACTGGGGTATTTATTTGAATGTCAGTAACTTATCCGTTGTTTAAAAGTTAAAAACGAATATATACTTAAAAATCAATACTTTAAGGGGTTTAATTGTGAAAAGGCGCCTCTTCCTGCTGTCCGCTGTATCTTTATAAAAGTTGCCTTCGAGAGCCTCTGTCAACTTTTTAAAGGATGCCGCTTCCATCAGGGGCGTGCTTCGCTGCTAAGATATTTATTTTCAATGAATAATGAAATTTTAAATCAGATTTTTTTAGGTTTTCTAACAAGGATTTATGGATAGCGGTCAGTTTTTTCTAAATGATTAACTTCCTTGAAATCGCTATCGATATGTTAGGAAATCCAGCAGTGCACAACTAAACATAAATCCTATTCCTTTACTATTTTTATTAACTGAGAAACATTCTCATCTTTTCCAGTAAGTTCAATAAAATAAATACCGCTGCTTAATAAAGTTAAGTCAAGTTCAATTTGATGACTGTCTAGATTTTCTTGTTCAATCACTTTTCGATGACTAATATCACGAACATTTATTCTTTGAACTGGATTATTATTAGAATCAAAAGTAAGTAAACATTTTTGTTTCACAGGATTGGGACTAATCTTGACAAAATCATGTTTAATGGTATTTATGGCAAGCTGCGATTCAACTGTAAAAGTTAGTGTATCATGATCATCAGCAACAATTCCTGGCGAACATGGAGCTGGCGCCAATCCTGAACTGAGTGTGTGATAGAAATGGTATATCCCTTCTGGTAGAGGATCTATGTTAAAAGTATCAATATCTTGGCAAATGTATGCCAAAATCCCTAAACAATGAATTGAACTACTGTTAATTTCCTTATTTAGGATTGAATAGTCTGATTCACCAGTGCAACCGCCGTAATTAAATGTTGAATAAACAAAAATTCGAATTGTATCATCAGTTGTTGGTTGTTGAGGATATATCCGAATTGAATCAATTACTTGAGAGTTACAAATGTTTCCCAATAATAATACGAAAAATAAAAATAAGTGTCTCATTTTAAATATGTTTATTTGAGTATTGGCAAAAATACAAGAAAAAAATCAAAGCGTTTATTGATTATCTCCCCTTTTTGTTAAATTTAATCCTTGCAGAAGAAACAGAGTAAATTTTGCCGTAAAATATTCTTTAATCCCACATCCATTCCCCAAAATATTTTCTTTTTCCAAATTCCAAATTTTGAAAATTTTACAGTAGAGGTTTTTGCATATTTCTAAAAGAGGGTTAATTTATTGTTTTTAGGGTAAATCTTTTGCTATCGAAGTTTTTGTAGTTCTCTGAAATAGTGATGATTAGTTCTTTATTGAATTGAGTTTTTTCAATGTTTA
>JBIKSI010000221.1:0-3404 GCA_044348665.1 Crocinitomicaceae bacterium | reverse complement strand
AGTTGCCTCATCAATAAAATCAAATTGGGACAATCCACTTAAAGCAATAGAAATGGCAATTACTCATCTTGAAAAATATTTTGACCCTATAAACTCAAAACCTCCAAGTTAATTTGACAAAGTAGGAATAATCATAAAATAATTTTGTGATTATATTTTTATTTCGTAACTTTGGTTTGCAAATAAACCTAAACCATGAAATCACAAGAAATTAATGACTTGTTCACTCAATTTGAAAATGTCGCTTCAGAAATCGAAGGAGTTGAATGTTGGAGTGCAAGAGAATTGCAAACTCTTTTAGGATATACTAAATGGGAAAACTTCGTCAATGTAATTGATAAGGCAAAATTCGCTTGTATAAATGCAGGTGAAAAACTAGAAAACCATTTTCCCGACCTCAGGAAAAAGGTTTCAATTGGTTCGGGAACTGAACGTGAAGTGGAAGATATTGCATTAACAAGATATGCCTGTTACCTCGTTGCTCAGAATGGAGATACTCGTAAAGAAGAAATTGCTTTTGCACAAAGTTATTTCGCTGTTCAAACTAGAAGAGCTGAAGTAATCGAACAGCGTTTATTGGAATATGAAAGGGTAAAAGCTAGAGAAAAATTAAGTCAAACAGAAAAGCATTTATCTGGAGTACTCTTTGAAAGAGGTGTTGATGATAAAGGCTTTGCAGTTATTCGTTCAAAAGGTGATCAAGCTTTGTTCAAAATGAACACCCAAAATTTGAAGAAAAAATTAGGTATTCCCGATAGCAGGCCAGTAGCTGATTTTTTACCAACAATTAGTATTAAAGCAAAAGATTTAGCTGCTGAAATGACTAGTTTGAATGTTCAGAACAAAGATTTAAAAGGTCAAAATCCAATTGAAAGAGAGCATGTTGATAATAGTTCAGCTGTACGTGATATGTTATTGAAAAGAGGAATTAAACCTGAGGAGCTGCCAGCTAGTGAAGATGTGAAAAAGATTCAGAGAAAACTAGTAAGCGATGAAAAGAAAGCTTCAACAGTTGAAAAAAAACCTAATAACAAGAAATAAAGATCAATCTAATTTTTCAGATTAAATGCTCAAATTCCTATTAATTCTAACACTATCTTTCTTTTCCCTTGAACTCGAAGCCCAAACCAATAACGGAACATTCTTGATGGTTCAAGTCTATGGACGAAATCATCGCTGTGCAATTATTGAAAGTCCAACTTTTGCCAAATTTCAGTCAGAGATTAAACTAGATTCTTCCCAAATTGAGCAATTTGGCTCTTGTCAAGTTTTGTTCATCAGCCAAGGCAATAAAGTCATCAAAGAATATCGATTAAATGATATTTCGGGCTTAAATCTTGGTAAAATTAAAGATTCACTTAAAGACGTCAACATACGTTACGGTATGGGAGCAGACAATAAATTTTCAAACTTGATTGCAGATAGTTTAATGCGCGATGGTGTTTATTTTTACACCGTACCTGAATTAAAGGTCGAGGAGAGTTACCAGCTAGATTTTGCAGCTATTTTTAAGGAGAATGATGGTTCACCTGCAACAGATAATTCTACCTCTTATCTTTCATTTCGTAGAGCTTTCGAAAAAGAATATGAGCGAGAAGGTAAGCACAATGTCCACATGCATTTAGATAAGAAGGGAAAATTGAGTGTTTTACTCTACCTGCAAAATCAAAATTTCGACTTCAAAAAATTAGAGATATACAATTTAAATTATTCCATTAAGCCAAAGGTAAAACCAAGGTTATATGAAATAATTCTTTTGGAAAAATAAAATTGATATTTTGTTCTTTATAAAGAATGAGATAATATACAAGAATATTATCAAGAGAAATGGAGTATTTACTTACCCAATTTAGACCTCACTTAGGGAAAAATGAGGGGCTTATTTTTCTTTCTTTTTAGAAAACAACCAATTATACATTTCATCAGTTCTAAAAATGCGCTCTAAATCACCGTGGTCAGCACCTCTTAGAATGGTGTAAATCAAATTACTATCATCACATTTTTTGATGGCATCCACCATTTTTTCTGATTCTGAAATTGGAACAGCAGCATCTGCATTTCCATGTTGAATCCATAATGGGATTGTGGAAAGATTACATGCATCTTTTGTATTTCCACCTCCACATAAAGCTACTGCAGCGGTTACACGATCTGCATATTTTCCTGCGAAATGCATCGTTCCGTAACCTCCCAAACTCATACCACAAACATAAACCCTGCTGGAATCTGTATCGTAAGTTTTTTGAACATATTCCAAGACCTCTAATACCTTTTCTGGCACCCAATGTCCACTTGCCACTTGCGGAGCAATAACAATTGCATCAATGTTTCTGCCTTTTTCAATTTCGTGAATTACTCCATATTTTTTTACTCTATTTAGGTCTGTTCCAGATAAACTTTTTCCATGTAAAAAAATTAAAACAGGTGGTTTACTTTTTAAGACACTATCTGAAGGTAAGTTAATCCAAAAATTATAAGTTGTTTTTCCAGTAACAGCACTTAATTGGGCATGATTTAAACTGAAAATTAAAGAGAAGAATATTATTAGAGTTAACTTGTTCATAATCATAGATAAAGTTTACAAAAGTAGGTTTTTAAAATCATTATTTATTAAAATTCACAAAGATTAACAGCTTTTTAACCTGAATTTCATATATTCGCATAAATTTTTTTATGGAAATCATTCGTAAAATTGAAAATAGTGTTTGCTATTTGACTTTGAATAGACCAGAGGTATTTAACTCATTTAATCGTTCAATGGCGCTTTTGTTGCAAGAAGAATTAATTTTCGCTTCAAAAAATGAAGAAATTCGTGCAATTGTTATAAGTGGATCTGGTAAAGCTTTTTGTGCAGGACAAGATTTGGCCGAGGCAACAGATCCCAATGGGCCAGCCTTGCAAGATGTTGTAAAATTGCATTACAATCCAATTATTGGTCTTATTCGCTCTATTGAAAAACCAATTATCGCAGCAGTTAATGGTGTTGCGGCTGGTGCGGGTGCAAACATTGCTTTGGCTTGTGATATTACGATTGGTAAACAAAGTGCTAGTTTTATTCAAGCATTTTCAAAAATTGGTTTGATTCCTGATTCTGGTGGTACATTTTTTCTACCACGTTTAGTTGGAACACAAAAAGCATTAGCTCTAATGATGACCGGAGATAAAATTTCATCTTCTGAAGCGGAGCAAATGAATATGATTTATAAAGCTGTGGCAGATGATGAGTTTGAATCGTTTGTAAAAGATTTTTCAGAAAAAATTGCTCAAATGCCTACAAAAGGTTTGGCTTTGACAAAAAAAGCTGTGAACATGAGTTTTGAAAATGATTTGAATCAGCAATTGGATTTGGAGGAAAAATTGCAAACAGAAGCTGGAACAAGTTTTGATTTTAAAGAAGGTGTTAG
>JBIKSI010000220.1:0-3412 GCA_044348665.1 Crocinitomicaceae bacterium | reverse complement strand
CAGCACTTTAGAATCTTGCAGTTGATTTGTATTTAAAAATGGCAAAACAGCTAAGGAAATCAGTAAAATAGCTGCAATTCTAGTTAAATTTTGATTGTACCAGTTTTTATCCTCATTGACAAAAAATACAGCTAAAGAATTATACCATAAAACCCCTTTATTTTTGTAGGTTTTGTGGAATAAATCATCCAAATTAGTTTTCAATTGTGCTGAAGGCTCAGAAATTTGTGATTTTTGAAAATTAACTTCATCACCAATTTGAGAAAAAGTATATTTCAACTGATTAAATTCATCTTCAGATTGAAACAAATCGGCGAATTCCTCCTTCTCTAAATGGGACAACTCAATGTACCTTTTTTCAAAAATCTTTTCTATATCGTACGTTTCCATAATTATTTATTTAATAGTGGATTGAATTCTTTTAAACTTTCTGCTAAATATTTCGTGGCATAAAACAACCTTGACTTGATGGTTCCTTCGTTAGCATTCAAAACTTCAGCAATTTCTTTGATTGATAATCCATCAAAATGTCTCAATTTAAACACTTCACTATGTTTTGCATCCATGTTATTTAACTGTATATCAAATGCTTCACCGAAAAAACTATCCTGAACTTGATTCATGACATTCACATTTTCATCCTTCGCCACAAAGTTTGGGTCAATCGTATAAGATGTATTTTTGCGAACTTCTTGCTTTTTATATTCATTTTTACACATGTTATTCGCCACGGAATAAAACCAAGTTTTAAAACTTCTTTCCAAGTCAAAAGATTCTGGTTTCTGAATAATTTTGGCAAATAAATCGTGTACAAAATCTTCTGCTTTTTCGGCGTCATTCCACAACAATCTTTTGAAGTAGCCGAACATTGGTTTTGCATAACGCAAATATATCTCATCAAAAGCTTGCTTGTCACCTTTAGAAAGCAACTTCATCAAGTCTTCATCAGAATAAGAATTATATTTTTTGCGCAAAATCTGCATCCAATTACAAGCTTTTTTTAGATTGAACCAACACTTTTTCAATCAGTGAATTTACCTCCTTCAAATTTTCTTTGTCTTTCTTTAGTTCGAAATACGATTTCATACTCAAAAGAAATGGCAAATAATTAGAAGTTATGCGTTTTACCTTTTCACTTGAAAGCGAATTTAATTGCTTTTTATTAAATTTTTCGTAAAATCCTAAATTCTCACTTTCTAGTTCGGTGGTAGAATTTGAATAGAAAAAGGACAATCCTGAAATACTCAATTGACTTGAAATTTCCTTCAGATAAGGTTTTGGAAATGTCATGCTTAAATGCAAAGATTTCGGCTCATTTTTTATACAAAAATCTTTTAAGTAATTGACATCGATGACACTTTCGTTTGGAAGTATAAATCCTGAACTTTGGAGGGAATTTTTGTAATAATCACCTTGTAAAAAATCTAAGGAAATTATTTTCACATCACTTCGTTTTTTCAATACCTTTTGAACATACAAGGCAGAATAGGTGTCGTCAAATCCATGTGTCAGTAAAACACCATTTTGAGCGACGCTTTCGAGTAAATCTTCCGCATAAAACAACAATTCCTTGTCTATTTTTTCAGATTTAAGTAAAAACTCAAGATTTTCTTTTAAATTTTTTTCTTCATTTTTAATGTAATTATATGCAACCAATTGTACTTGGACATCAACATTTTTTGGCTTTAATTTTTGTGCTTCCAGTAAGTGTGAAATTAGATTTACATTGTAATTCCCTGAAACATATTTAAAATAGTGGTATTCAAATGAATTTGGTGCATTTTTTTCATAATCGTTTACTACTTCAATCATTTCTTTTTGCTGTGACAAAGAAGGCGAACGTTGCGTTGTTTGTGTACTTGCAGCAATTTTTGATCGAGTAAAACTTGAACCAACCGCTTCTAAACTTTTTGTTTTTTCTTCTTTTTTCTCAGATTCTTTGGTGATTTTGGGCATTTTCTCCAATTCCTTTTTATTAAGAATTACAGCTTTACTTTTCTTGTCTTGAAGTTCGATTTGAGTTGTGTCTTGCAAATCATTTTTCTCAGTTGCATTTATTTCAAAAGTATTTTTCGTACCAATTTGATTGGTGTTTGTGCCAGAATTGATGACAGGAGTTTCTGATTGACCAAAAATCAAAACTTGAAACGTTAACATCGATATAAGCAAGGTGTTTTTCATTTTGCACTTGTTTTTCTCCTAGTACAAGTATACGCAAAATAAGTTCAAAAAAATGTAAAAAAATTATTTTTCTGATGCAAAAAGAAATTTATTTGGACTAACTAAATTAGTTTTTACGGCATACATGACAATTCCGGCCGTATTTTTCACGCCTAATTTTGCCATGATATTTTTTCTATGGGTGTTGATTGTATGGCTGCTTAAAAACAAAATTTCAGCAATTTGAATATTCGTTTGTCCTTCAGCAATGAGTTTGATAATTTCATTTTCTCTTTCAGAAATAAGAACGGGTTCGCAAGAAAAGGATTCAAAATCTAAATCATCCACATTGATAGATGCCAATTGAATTGTTTCTAAAATTTGTCCACAAAAAAACTTATTCCCTCTTGCCGTTGCTTTGACAGAATCAATAATTTCGGCAATATCACAGTCTTTTTTTACGTAACTTTTCACGCCACCTCGCAAAGCATCAACTAGTGTTTGAGCACTTTGTTCGGGAGTAATTGCAACAAACTTTACTGTTGGAAATTTATTAATTATAGCGGGAATAATGTCGATCGAAAATCCGGAAGAGGTGTAATCAATAAGTACAATATCAGTTTCAAAACTTGAAATTAACGCTTCTAATTCTTGATTATCTTTTGCTTCACCAACAATTTCAATTTCTTTTTGAGAATTCAAAATTGTTCGCAAACCAATGCGAATGATGTCGTTACTATCTGCTAAAATGAGTTTCATCTTAAACTAATTTTGTAATTAATACAGGTGCTCACAGTTAATAATTCTGCTTCGCGGTTTTTATTTCAACAATTCTCGCTTCTAATTTAGAATCAATTTAAACAAGACAAAATTAAAGCAATTTTCGAGATAGCACCTCAATAAAAAATAAAAGTTTTTAACAAGCTAATGGATTTAAAAAAAGCGTTAATAAATTAACGCTTTTCATTTGATTATTTTTTCAAAATTTATTGAAACATATCTTTCACTCGTTGAAAAAATCCTTTTCCATTTCCATCAGGATTTGGTTTGAAATTATCACTCGCTCTCAGTTTTTCTAACAAATCTTTTTCCTCTTTTGAAATTTTAGTTGGTGTCCATACATTGATGTGAACAAATAAATCTCCATGACCATAACCTTGTAAAACTGGCAAACCTTTTCCTTTCAGGCGAAGCATTTTACCACTTTGAGTTCCTGGTTCTACTTTAATTTTAGCTTTTCCATTAATAGTTG
>JBIKSI010000117.1:0-11817 GCA_044348665.1 Crocinitomicaceae bacterium | reverse complement strand
GGATATTCTCATTCCAACCGCATTGTTTTGAATCAATTGGTTGTTGGAATTTCTTACTACTGCTTGGTAACTCATTTTTTGCGGTACTTGCGCATTAACCAAGAAAGTGTACATGAAAGCTGTAAATAATATTATTTTTTTCATTGTTTTAGTTTTTAATTATTTTATATGATTTGATTGATTGATTTTCGTGTAAAATATTCAAGACATATTGACCCTTCCCCAAGAATTGAAAATCTATTTTTTGCTCAGTTAGTTGAACATTTGATAAATAAATTTCTTTTCCATTAATATCAATAAGCTGATAAAATAAATTCAATATAGTTGATTCATTAAATTTTAAAACAACATATTCATTTGTGGGATTAGGAAAAATACTAACATTAATTAGATTGTTTTCCTCGATGCTGTTTTCAAAAATTTCAAACGCTTGTTGATTTCCTTGGTTTAAAGAGCCGCCACTTCCAGTTGCTGAAATATAATCAATTTGACCAACTGATGCACTAAAACTTCCTCCATTTCCTGTTGCATTTGATCCTGAAACGACAATGTTTGATTGAGCACTAAAAAAGCTTAATATGCCAATATTTAGAATAAAACTTGTAACTATTTTCTTCATAGTAAAATTAAATTAATTGAAAAAATTTCACACAAATATAAAACAATTTCTCATTAATGTGTAATTTAAGGTAAATTTATTTCACTTATTTTGTCTCAATTTTGTGTATTATGGAACACAGGGGAGAAATTATTGAGCAAGCAGTGAGAAACAGTGGTTTAGCTATCTCAAAAATTGCTGCAAAACTGGGTAAAAGCCGCCGTTGGATGTACTTGATGTTTGAAAATCCAAATGTTCCGTATGAAACAGTTTTAGAAATAGGAAAGATATTACACCATGATTTTTCTGATGATTTGAAGTTGATGCAGACTAGTATGGCTGAACCTATTGAACAGTACGGAAATAGAGATTTGAATTATTGGCGTGAAAAATATTACGCACTTTTGGAAGAATATAATGAGTTGTTGAAGAAAAAGTGAGTTACCAGATGAGAGACACAACTTTTACTGTCAAAATTGCTTTTCAGCTACTAATTCTAGCAAATTTTGTTTTGAGATTTACAAAAAAAACAGTTCAAGGCACGAAAACAATCACTTTGGCGCCAAACGGTACATGATGTAACCCATAATTCCAAATAAAACATTCGGAACCCAAACAGCAATGATTGGCGGGAAACCAACATTTTTGGCGGCAACTGTGGTTACTTGCATCGTAAAAATGTAGATAAAAACAAAAAGTAGCCCAATTGCAATATTGATACCAATTCCACCGCGTTTTTTTCTGCTGGAAACTGCAATCCCCATCAAGGTTAAAACATAGGTTGCGAAAGGCAAAGAAGTTCGCTGATGCAGCATGATTTCATAATCGGGAATTTTTGGATTTCCTTTTCTTTTTTCCATCTCAATGAATTTCTTTAACTCCGTAAAAGTCATGGTCTCTGCCCTGTTTTCACGAATTGCCATTTCCTCGATGGTAAAATTAAAAACCGTGTCTAATGCAATGCCACTGTGCAATTCATCCCTTGGGTTACCAATTTTTCGAATGTAATAGTTGTTCAATTTCCATTTATGCGTTCCGCGTGTATTCATTGCTGTCTTTGCATGAATGTAGTGACTTGGCTTACCATCTTTGGTCCAAATTTCAATTTTTAGGTCGTTTACAATGTTTTCATCACTCAAATAACTTGTAAAATAAACGATTTTATTTCCTGGGAATTGAGCATGATAATTTTCCACAAACATGCGGTCACGGTAATATTGTTCCTCAAAATCCAAGCGAACCTTATTCGATCTTGGAATAATAAAATGATTTAGAAACAAGGAAATTATTACCAAAATGGTTGCAGCAATGAAATAAGGTTTTAAGATGCGCGTAAATGGTTTTCCACTGAACATTAATGGAATAATTTCAGAATCTTGTGCCATTTTAGCTGTGAACCAAATCACCGAAAGAAAAATAATTAATGCTGAAAAAGTATTTCCGTAATAAATAATGAAATTGACGTAATACTTGAAAATTATCCCAGAAATCGTCGCATTGTTATCAATAAATTCGCCCAAACGAGAGGAAATATCAAAAACGGTAGAAAATAACATCACAACCCCCAACATAAAAAAGAATGTTGACAAGAATTTTTTGATGATGTATTTGTCTATTAAGGACATTTTGGATTTTAAGATATTAGATTATAGACATTAGATAATAGATATTAGACGAAAGACTTTGTACAGTTGCATTTATCATTTATCATTCATAATTCATCATTTATTATTTTCACACTGAGCTTGTCGAAGTGCATCATTCTCAAAGTCGTCGCCCCAATTTCTTCACCATTTCATCTTTCCATGCTGCAAAAGTACCATCGATAATTCTTCTTCGGGCTTCTTTCACAAGGGCTAAATAAAATGCTAAGTTATGAATCGTAGCAATTTGAATGCCTAAATATTCGTTCGCTTTGATTAAATGTCTCAAATATGCTTTGGTATACACTTTATCCACGTAAGCAGTTCCATTTTCATCTAAAGGAGAAAAATCTGTTGCCCACTTTTCGTTTTTAATGTTAATTGTTCCTTCGCTTGTGTACAATAAACCATGACGGGCATTTCTGGAAGGCATTACGCAGTCCATCATATCCACTCCAAGAGCGATACTTTCCAAAATATTAATTGGTGTTCCAACTCCCATCAAATAACGGGGTTTTTCTGTTGGCAAAATTGAACAAACCAAATCTGTCATTTCGTACATATCTTCTGCTGGTTCTCCCACTGATAAACCTCCAATGGCATTTCCTATAGCGTCGTGAGAAGCAATTGTTTCAGCAGATTCTTTTCTCAAATCTTTGTAAGTACTTCCTTGGACGATTGGAAATAAGGCTTGTTCGTAACCGTATTTTGGTTCCGTTTTCTCCATTTGTTCGAAACATCTTTTCAGCCAACGGTGCGTCATGTGCATGGATCTTTTCGCGTATCCATAATCACAGGGATAAGGCGTACATTCATCAAATGCCATGATGATATCTCCACCGATAGAACGCTGAATGTCGATTGCCTTTTCAGGAGTAAAAAAATGATAACTTCCATCTAAATGCGATTGAAATTTCACGCCTTCTTCCTTAATTTTGTTTGAACTCGACAAAGAATACACTTGATATCCACCACTATCCGTTAAAATTGGTCGTTCCCAACCCATAAATTGATGCAATCCACCTGCTTTTTCCAAGACATTTGTTCCTGGACGTAAATATAAATGATAGGTATTTCCTAAAATAATTTGAGCTTCCACATCTTCACGAAGTTCTTGCTGATGAACTCCTTTCACGGAGCCAACTGTTCCAACAGGCATAAATATTGGAGTTTCGATTACTCCATGGTCTGTATGAAAGCTTCCAGCACGTGCTTTTGTTAGCTTATCTGTCTTATGTAAATCAAAGTGCATATCTTTGTTGATAAAAAATCTGCACAAAGATAAACTATTTACTAAAGCTTCTCATCTTTGCAGAAAGATATTCGTTAAAATTGTAGTCTGAAAAATGGAAATAGTACCAAGTTTTGAAATCAACATCGCATTTTACACATTTTGCATTTTTGCTTTGATGTTGTTTGTTCAGCTTTTGTATATTTCCTTTATTTACATCCGTTTTGCATTTTACAAGGATAAAAATGTTCAAAATTTTGCGCAAACAGACAAAAATCTACCTTGGGTTTCCGTTGTAATAGCGGCTCGAAATGAATCCGATAATTTATACCATTTTTTACCTTTAATTTTAAATCAAAACTACCCTAATTTTGAGGTTGTTGTAGTAAATCACCAGTCAATTGATGATTCTTACAACGTACTCAATGCTTTTAAATTACAATATCCAACACGACTTAAAGTGGTTGAGGTAGAGCGAAGTAAACATTTGGGAACAGGAAAAAAATTCCCTTTATCTCTCGGAATTAAAGCCGCTTCTCATGAAATTTTGCTCCTAACAGATGCAGATTGTGCACCAGCAAGTGAAAATTGGATTTTTCAGATGGTTTCAAAATTTTCAGACAAAAAAGAATTGGTTCTTGGCTATGCACCCTACAAAATTGAATCAGGCTTTTTAAATAAAATCATTCGTTTAGACACCGCCATGATCGCCATGAATTATTTCTCCTTCGCCTTAGCAAAAATTCCATACATGGGAATTGGTAGAAACATGGCTTATACGAAAAAATTATTCAATTCCGTAAATGGATTTAAGTCTCATTATTCTGTTATTTCGGGCGACGATGATTTATTCGTGCAAGAAACTGCCAAAAAGAAAAACTACTGCATTCAGGTAAATCCGGAGACATTTTGCGAATCGAAGGCCAAAAAAACTTGGGCAGATTGGGTTTTGCAAAAAACACGACATTACACCACATCTGGCAAATATCAAGTTATTAAAAAACTATTGTTAGGAATCTATCCGCTAAGTTTGATTTTAGCATGGATTTCTTTTGTATTTTTGGTAGTTGATAGCGAGTATCGAATTTTTTCGAGCATGTTATTTGCATTAATCATAATACTCAAATGGTGGATTCAAGGAAAGTGTTTATTCAAGTTAAAGGCGAAAGGTTTTGTAGCTCTGTTCCCGATTTTAGACTTGTTTTATGCCTTTTTAATTCCGTGGATTTTTTACACCTCCGAAAAATCAAGAGTTTCTAAATGGAAATAAACGAAAATTTATCAGACAAGGCCAAATATGACTTAGCTCTAGTTGAATCTGCTTTAGCGGGAAGTCAATCTGCGTATGGTGAATTGATGGATCGTTACCGAGATTCGATTTATTATATGATGCAAAAGATGGTTAAAAACCAGGACGATGCAGATGATTTAACAATTGAAGCCTTCGGAAAAGCATTTAGTCGTTTGGATCAGTACACGCCAAATTTTGCATTTAGTACTTGGTTATTCAAAATTGCTTCTAACAATTGCATTGATTTTATGCGCAAAAAACGTGTAAAAGTAACTTCCATGGATACCGGTTACACAACTGATAATGGAGAAGTTATCTATTTTGACGCCAGTTCAAATACACAAAACCCAGAAGAATCATTGATTCATTTACAGAAAGTGAAATTGATGCGAAATTTGGTTGAAAAATTAAAACCTCGCTATAAGGAATTAGTTGAATTGCGTTATTTTGACGAATTAAGTTACGAAGAAATTTCAGAAACCTTAAACTTGCCTTTAGGCACTGTTAAAGCACAACTTTTTAGAGCAAGAGATTACTTGGCAATCATGATTGAGAATACGAAGGATACAATATAAGACCGCTGCAAAACCCAATACTCATCGTTATATTAAAAAATTAAATTCCTCATTAACATTAGTTAACTACGGATGTAATTTTTTAAGAAGCCTCGATTATTGACTTTTGAATCGGTCTTGATTTAATTTTCCCCTCGTACTTTTCTTACATTCCAAACAGTTTTTAGTTTGAAAGAATCATAAAGTGTTTTCTTTTAGGAGCTTTTTCCTGCTGTCCGCTATATCTTTAAAAAAACAAAAATCACATGCTGACTGAGGCTCTCGAAGTTGCATTTTCTTTGGTTTCTTAAAGGATGTCGCTTTCATCAGGGCTAGGGGATTAATGTTTAAAGATTAAACCTGCTTATTTTTTGAATCTAAAGTCCTTTGTCTATCGTCTTATGTCTATCATCTTTTGTCTAATGTCTAACATCTTTCGTCTTCTGCCCCTCCTTCAAAGCAATAAACACCGCACAAATGGCGAAAATTGGCATCGCAGCTTTGTCTGTATCTAAATAATTATTCAAGATTCCATGGAAAAAATAGGTTACCAAGGCTAAAATCATTCCCAAAATAAGGGTTCGCATTTCGTAATCTTTTTTATCGTAAGAATTGTAAAGCTTGATTCCTAAGTAAAACATCGAGGCAACCAAAACAAGCACGCTGATTAAGCCAATAAAACCAGTTTCTGCAAGTGGCCCCAAATATTCGCTGTGCGCATTTCCTCCATCTCCAAAATTGGTAGAAATAATGGTCAAATTTTCAGGTTCTTGAAAACGAGCATATTCAAAAGCATAAGTTCCAGGACCATAACCAAAAACAGGTCGATCGTAGAACATATCTAAGGCACATGACCAACGATTTAAGCGCTCTAAATTAGATGCATCAGAAGTCACATTTGAAACACTTTCCAAGCGTTCACTAAAATCTTCGGTGGTATGTTCAGCATTGTTTTTCTCTAAAGCTTGTTGAATTTGTGTCCAAGAAAGTAAAACCAAAATTAGAATAGTAAAACTACTCGCTAAAATCCAAGAGAATTTGATTTTAAATTTTATTAATGCTAAAACAAATAAGGCGACAAAAATACTCAGCCAAGCAGCGCGGGTATAAGAAAAATAGAGAGCTAATAAATTTAATGTTATGATTAGCAATAAGGTAATTTGCTTTAGTGGTCCATGCTTTTTTGAAAAATAAAGAGCTACGACAAGAGGCAATATAAATGCCACCAATGCCCCATAAATTGTATGATCTTTAAAAAGCGGATTCATAACCCAGTGACCTTCCTTTTCTCCAAATTGATAAGAGGCATGCACCACTAAAGTATAGAACATACTGATGCACATCCCAAAAATAAATAAGTACAAAAAAGTTTTAATATTCTTTCTTTTTTGAAATACAATTGGACCATAAAAAATAACTGGAACGATAAACCAAATTTTCGCCAACATAAACTTGTAGGAAACAACTGGATTTGAACTAGTTATAGAAGTCACAAACATCCAAACTAAGTAAAAAATGATTGCCCAAATAAAATGATAATTCAATAAATATTTTGGGAAAACAGGCTTCTTTAAATGATGAATTAGGAGTAAAATCATAATCCCAAAAAGCAAAGGTTCTGTAGGGATAAACAAACCAAAACTTTGCGTATATTCTTCAATATTGATCGAAATTGGAACGAAGAAAAATAATGCCAAAAAGGTAATTTCCGTGTGGAAAATCATAGCATAAATTGCAAGTAATGCTAAAGGAACAAGCGAAAAGTACCATGAATCATTCCAAACAAAATAAAGCGTGGCACAACAAAACAATAAGCTTATTGCAAGTAAAATTTTGTTGTCTTTTAGTGCTTGGAGCATTAAACTTGCTTTATTTTCGAGTTATATTAAGCGACCTTCTTTAATTCCTGAATCTTATTCTGCAACAACAAGGCAAAAACTATAAAAATAAAAGACATAATTGTTGTTACTAGAATGATAATTGCCTTTTTAGGTTTTTCCTTTTTATCAGCAACTACTGCACGTTCAACAATAAATTTATGATTAAAATTTGTGTTTGCATCAGATTCTGCTTGCTCGAAAGAGTTTTCAAATAGCGTTAATTGCATTGTCTTTTCATTTCTCAACATGTACAATCCATCAAATTCAGCTCCGTGTTTGATGTTTACGGTCAATTGATTTTTAAAAAACTCCTTATCAGCAGGACTTTTCGCCTCGATTACTGCTTGAAAAAGATTCGCTCTCGCTTCTGAAGTAACAACGCCAATTTCAGAGAGTGAATCCAATTTCATCGTTATTGTCTTTAAGGTGTTCTCTAAAATTTGCTTTTTACGTTTATTAATTTCAAATGCAGGTAAAGTTCTTTCCTTAATCATTTGATTTTTGACAGTATCAATTAAATCAACAATTTTATTTGCCATTTCGGCTGCCAATTCCTTGTCTCTGTCTAAAACATCAATCTGAATGGAACCGTACTTTGTCCTAGTGAAAGTGATATGACTGTTGTATGCTTTAATTAATTTGTAGAATTTATTTTGATCATCTTGAGCTATTTCATAATGTTTCATCAAATCATAACGCTTTACCAAAATATCTCGAATTTGAGAAGAAGACAAAATTTGAACCAATTGTTCAGCTTGCTCTTCCTCTCCAAAATCCATTGCAGAAGCCTTGGCATTTCGCTGGTCTGAAAACGATACAGAACTTGTTGCAGAAGGGAAAACTATAGCCGTAGAAAGAAACAAGGGTGTCATAAAAAAAGTAACTACAGTTGTTATGACAGCAATGATAAATGTAGCGCCTAAAATAAATTTTCGTTTACTCCAAATAAAAAGTAAAAGTTCATTTTGATTTTTTTGAAAATCGTTTTCCATAAATTAGTTTAAGTATTGTTTCTTGGAATCTAATAACTCCATTTTTAACGATTTATTGCACAAAAAACCATTAGCCAAAAGGACTAATGGTTCTTTGAATTTTATTTTTTAATTATCTGTGCAACATAACAGGCATTACCAACATTAAGATATCCTCATGTTCGTTATCTGTTTCCGTTTGAATTGGAACCAAAATTCCAGCTCTATTTGGAGCACTCATTTTTATTTTAATTTCTCTTGAATCTAAATTGGATAACATTTCCATTAAGAATTTAGAGTTGAAAGCAATTTCAATATCATCGCCATCGTAAGAACAAGTTAATCTTTCTGAAGATTGATTTGCAAAATCTAAATCTTCTGCAAAAAGTGCCAATTCTTGACCATTGATGCTAATTTTTACTTGATGAGTACTTTTGTTTGAGAAAATAGAAACACGCTTTAAAGCACCTAAAAATTGAAGTCTATCTACCGTTAACTCATTTGGATTTTCAGCTGGAATTACTGCTTCATAATTTGGGTATTTACCATCAATTAATCGACAAACTAATTCTGTGTCATTGAAGGTGAAAACTGCATTAGAATCGTTAAACTCCAATAAAACCTCTTCGTCACCTTTCAAATTTGATTTTAAAATATTTAATGGTTTCTTTGGTAAAATGAATGAAGCACTTCCTTCTGCAATTGAATCTTTACGCTTGTAACAAACTAATTTATGCGCATCTGTTGCAACAAAAATTAATTCTTCTGGAGAAAATTGACAGTAAACACCGCTCATGATTGGGCGAAGATCATCGTTTCCAGTAGCAAAAATTGTTTTATTTATTGCCTTAGAAATAATTTCACCCGTAACTTTTAGTTGGTTACTTTTCTTAAATTCAGGAATTTTCGGGTATTCATTCCCGTTAAATCCTGGCATTTTTGATTTCCCGTTATCATAACTCAACTCAATTGAATGATCTGTAGGATTTACAATAAATGTACAAGGTTGTTCCGGTAAATTTTTCAAAATATCCAACAACATTTTTGCTGGAATACAAATTTTACCTGACTCATTTGCTTCCACATTCAATTTGGTACGCATAGTAGTTTCCAAATCTGAGGCAGACACAGTTAACTCATTGTTGTCAATATCAAATAAGAAATTATCCAAAATTGGTAAAGTATTACTTGTACTTAACACACCGCTGATGCTTTGTAAATGTTTAGCAAGAATACCAGATGAGACTATAAAATTCATATTTTATTATTTTGAATACAAAAATACATATTTTTTTTAAATTACACTATTTAACTTGCTTGATTGAATTTTCTTTAAAAATCTTTTAAAACTCCCTCTTTCAAGGCACAAGGTGTCAAAAAATTCAATTCAATTCCAAGTTTTTTCTTAACCCATTTTGCTTTTATAGCCGCAATGGGAGCCATTTTTCTTCTGATCGGAATAATGTAAGGATGTTCGTCGCGTTCTTTTTGACTAGATTGAATCACCCAATCAATGATTTCATCCAATTCATTGGAAGGAAAAAGCACTGTTTTCTTATTTTCTGTAAATTTCTCCTGATGAATCATTTCGTAGAATGTTTCGAAACTACCAGAAGCTCCAATGAGAATTTTACAATCTTGATTCTCGAAAAAATCACCTACTTCTCTTTCTAAAAATTGTTCAATCTTTTCAATATCAGAGGAAGAATATGGATCTGAAAATTCAAATTCTTGGAAAATTCTGGATACGCCAATGTTAAAACTTTTTTTAAGCAAAATTCCCGATCGATCTGCAAAAATAAATTCGGTACTTCCACCACCAATATCCATGATTACGGCTTTATCAGTAAATTTATAGAACCAACTGACTCCTTGATTTATCAACTCAGCTTCTCGATTTCCCGATACAATTTCAATTTGAATTCCTGTTTGAAGTTTTACTTCGGACAAAAATTCAGAACTATTCGTTGCGTCACGCAAAGCGGAAGTTCCAATTGCTTTGATTTCTTGCACCAAAAATTGATTACAAACTGCTTTAAAACTCTTCAAACATGAAAGACCACGTTCGAAGGCTTCAGGTGCAATAATGTTGGAGTTTATTCCACCCATTCCAAGTGCAACACCGTTTTTTTCAGAATGTAAAACATCAAAATCGGTATCACTAATTTTAGCAATCAATAAGTTGAAAGTATTGGTTCCTAAATCAATAACTGCAACAATTTTATCGGGAATTGAACTAAGCACTTTTTAACCATTTAAAAATGTGCTTTAAACTTAGTCTGTGACCAAATTGTAAAATTCCATTTTTGTACAATCGTTCTGAAATCATCAACATCAAAAAAGTACTTGCGATCAAAAACAAAAATGATAAAATAAGTTGGTAAGTCTCACCTGCCGGATAACCTTGTGCGATTTTAACCATACAAACAACAGGAGAAGTAAAGGGGAAATATGCAAAAAAACTTGTAAGAGAATGTGTTGGATTATTAATTGCAAAATGCCCTGCATAGAGTGCAAAAAACAAGAGTAAAATGAGCGGAATCACAAATTGTTGTCCATCGCTTTCTGAACCTGAAATGGAACCAAGTGCAGCGAAAAATGTGGCGTAAAAGAGGTAAGCACAAATAAAAAGGAGGACAAAATAAAACAACATGTTTCCATAATTAATGCGCTCAAAAACTAATTCAACAAATTGATTGTACTCCTTGGCCGTGAACATCATTTCTTGCATGCTTTGATTTTTCACATCTTCGCTCATTTGCAGAAAATCCATTTTGGAGGCATCCAACAAATCTGGAAATAAAGTTTCCCTCATAAAATAAAGACCCAGAGAAATAAAAATCACCCACAAGGAAAATTGTAAAATGGCTGCTATTCCAATTCCGAAAATTTTTCCCAACATCAATTCACGTGGTTTGATACTTGCTAATAAAATTTCAACAATTCGATTCGATTTTTCTTTCATGGTGCTTCTCAAAATCGTCATTCCAAACATAAAAATGAAGAGAACTATTCCTACACCAAAAAAATAACCCACCCAAGCGTTTAAATTGGATGCTTCATCTTTTGGGTCGTAGACATTTCTAAAACTCAAATTAATTGGTTGCTTTAATTGTCTAAACTTAGACAGTGGAATGGTAGTAAATCGTTGCACTAAAACCTCTTCGAGTCTTCTTTCAAATTGATATTGTACACGAGAAGCAATTTTGTTTGATGGTTTTTCTCGATAAAATAAATAGGCAGTTTTATTGCTCAAAACCTTTTCATTTACTTCAAGAAGTGCGTCAAAATCTTGGAATTTTTTTCCTAGTTTAAAGTCTTCGTTTTCAATATAATCATTTGCGAAAAAATAGGAAATGGAAGCATCTTCTTTGGCCATGATTTTACCTTCCATAATTCCAATTGGGTCGGAGATAAGCACCTTCCAATGGGCTTTATTTTTTCCTCCAAGCGCAAATAAAAGATAAGTTAGAGAAAGCACTAAAATAGGACCGATAAGTGCCATAAACACAAATGAACGAGATTTAATTCGCTCTCTCAATTCTCTTTTGGCGATAATCCAACTTTTTTTCATTGTACTCTAAAATGATTGATTTTAGTCAAAAATAAGGTTTTTTTTTATTCAAATTTAAAAAAATAAAAAAAGGAA
>JBIKSI010000013.1:0-36098 GCA_044348665.1 Crocinitomicaceae bacterium | reverse complement strand
AATTATCCTTTCAAAAATTTTGAGTATTCACCAAAATTATTTTTCTAATAGGAAATACTCAAATCTAGTTCAAATTAGGGTCTGACTTTTTCAGCAGACCCTATTTAAATCTTCTATTCTCATCTTATTTTTGGTCTCTGCCTTGAATCGAAAAAAGAAATAATATGAATTTCGGTTTCATGAATTTCAAAAAAGATCTTAAAGTGACTTACGATATAAACTCGGATATTTTTTAATTTCGTTTGAGGAAATAAACATGGATTTTTTGAAATTCTTTTTTCGGCTAACACCCTTGATTTTTCAAGCTTGTTTGAATACCTTTTAGATTGATTTCTCTCGTTCCAATATTCATAAGTCGCAATTACTTGTCTTAAGGATTGTGGAGACCAAATTATATTCATAAAAATTTTTGCAGGCTATTTTTCATTTCTGCTGAACTTAGACCCTTCCCTTTTTTTAATTCTAATCTTCCGATATTTATTTCTTTAATTTCTTCTTCAGATAAATGATAGAAAGGTGCTTCTTCCGAATTAACTGTTTCATCACTGACAAAAAAACCCAATTTTTCTGCCAATTGAATTAAAAGTGAGAAATTTTCATCTGATTTACTTTTTAAAACGAGCGTTTTCATAAAATCAATATTTGAAACAAAATTACAAAAATGGATTCATTAATCAAAGAATTTTCTAGTGCTATAATATTTCCCCCAATGTGAATCCAAACATAGAATGTTTAGTTAATAATTACAATTCTTTTATTTGCAGCGCTTGAAAGGAGTCAACACATCAAGTAGTTTTTTTAATTTTAATACTTTTTAATTATTCTGCCACGCACAACTACTTTTCGATTTAATTCTTTTTTTACTAAAAAACTGAAATGCCTAAATGTTTTTTTATATATTTACAAAATAATGCTTAAAAGTTTCAGTGAAAACAATTGAATTTACAACAGCGCAGCACGTAAAAATCGAATACGAATTAGCAGGCACAGGTCAGCGTGTGGTGGCTTCCATCATCGATTTGTTTGCTTTTTTTCTGTATTTCATCATTGTTGGTTTGGCGGTGGGTCAATCTTTGTTTTCCTTAGATATTGGAACTAGCAAATTTTTCACCTTGTTACTTTTTAGAATTCCGTGGATATTTTACAGTCCAATTATTGAATACCTCACGCGTGGACAGAGTTTGGGGAAATTTACTATGGGTATTCGTGTGGTGAAAGTTTCGGGTGACAATGCAGGTTTACGTGAATATTTTACGCGCTGGATCTTTAGAGTTGTTGATATTTGGTTTGGATTTGGATTTTTGGCAATCATTTTTTCTAGTACATCAGAAAGGGGACAGAGATTGGGAGATTCTATGGCTAATACCATTTTGATAAAGAAAAAAAATAGTCAGATATACAATTTGAGGACCATCTTAAACATTAAGAACACGGAAAATCATAAAACTACTTATCAAGAAGTAACCCGTTTTACGGATGAAGACATGATGTTAATTAAAAACACACTTCAACGTTTACAAGGTTATCCTTCAGATGAAACCAAAAAATTTGCGATTGAACTTGCTAAAAAAACTGCTGAACACATTGGTTTGGCTGCGGTACCAGAAAAGAAGGTTGAGTTTTTGCGAACTGTATTATTAGATTATGTGGTCTTAACCCGATAAAAACAACTTTACATGGCAGAATTGATTCTCGTTCCTACTCCCATTGGAAACCTAGAAGACATTACTTTAAGAGCAATAAAAACCTTACAAACTGCGGATATTATTTTTGCTGAAGATACACGTGTAACGAAAAAACTGCTCAATCATTTGGGGATTGAAAAACACGTTTTGCCATTTCATTCTCACAATGAACATAAAATACTCCAAGCAGTAATTGATAAAATTAAATCAAATTCAGTAAGTGTTTTGGTTTCGGATGCTGGAACTCCTGGAATTTCTGACCCAGGATTTCTCTTAATTCGTTCTTGCATTGAACATGGAATAAAAATTTCATGTTTGCCTGGACCAACTGCCGCAATTCCTGCCCTGGTTGCAAGCGGATTTCCCTGCGATCGTTTTTGTTTCGAAGGATTTTTGCCACACAAAAAGGGACGTCAAACAAAATTACAGCAACTTTCACAAGAAGAGCGAACATTGATTTTGTACGAATCTCCCCATCGTTTGGTGAAATGTTTAAGTCAGATCGAAGAATTTTTTGGTGCAGATAGAAAAGTTTGTGTAGTGCGTGAATTGTCAAAAATTTATGAGGAATACAAACGTGGAACTGCTATGGAAATTCGGAATTATTATGAAAATAATCCACCTAAAGGTGAAATTGTAATTATTGTTGAAGGAAAAACAGCGGAAGTTTCCGAAAAAGTGAAGGGGAATAAGTATAAGAATGTGGATTAAAGAAAATTCTTTGTAATAAGAATAAAATAATAGATTATTTATTTTCCAATGAACTTTTTATCTTTCGACTTCAATAACTTAACAAGTGAAAAATTAGCAGAAAGATAATAATCAAGGTGTTTTTCAAATTCCAAATTGCAAAAGTCAAAATCAGAAGTATAATTAATTGAGTTTAAATAAGCACAATTTTCTTGTTTTATTTTAAAATTATAATCACTTAATGGTAATGAATATGTTAATTCAAACCTCAAACTTAAAGATTTTGAAATACTTTTTTGAAGACCTAAACCTGATGGAATAAAAAGCGAGAGGTTAGTAAATTTGTTACCAAAACCCCTATTGATATATTCTGAATTACTATTTGTTTTTGAATCAAAATATACTAAACCTAAACCTGAAAATATAGAAAGTTCAAATCGATTGTTTTTTAATACCTCATCTTTAATAAAAGTATTGTATTTAGAAAAAAATACAAATTCAAATCTCTGTGAAACATCAATTAAATTGATTTTTAACACATCAGCTCTTGCGAATGAATAGCTTGATATAAAATCGTTATAATTATAGGAGAAAAGAGCGACTTCGCTTCGATAACGTTTCCAATACCAATTTAACTGTGTGATTGTCGCAAATTTGGGTTTTAGATGTCTCCTTAAACCCAAATTTAATATTGTATTTGGCCTTGATAAAGGTCCATAATCATTATTAGTCTCCAAATTCAAACCAGACAGATCTCTTGAAAACCATGCTAATCCACCTCCAATAAACAACTCACTTTTATGATCATAATAAAGAGAATCAGGTTTCGAATAAAAAATTGGGTATATGAAAAGCTACTCATTAATAAGAGAATGGATAAACTTATAATTTTTTGCATATGATAAATTTTAAATCAAAAGTACATTTTATTTAAAAACTAGCATGTTAGAAAACAAAAAAAGGAACCCTTTCGAGTTCCTTTAAACAATTATTGCTGACTTCGAGAACCTCAGCCTGCAAGTTTGATATTAATATCTGTAATGTTCAGCTTTGTATGGTCCTTCAACCGCAACACCGATATAATCAGCTTGATCGTTAGATAAAGTTTCCAATTCAACTCCGATTTTTGCTAAATGCAAACGAGCAACTTTTTCATCTAAATGTTTTGGTAACATGTAAACGTCGTTTCCGTAAGCAGCAGCATTTGTCCATAATTCAATTTGAGCCAAAGTTTGGTTCGTAAATGAATTTGACATCACGAAAGATGGGTGACCTGTTGCACAACCTAAATTCACCAAACGACCCTCAGCTAAAATGATGATGTCTTTTCCGTTCACATTGTACATGTCAACTTGTGGTTTGATTTCAATTTTAGATTTTCCGTGGTTTCCGTTCAACCAAGCCATGTCGATTTCATTGTCAAAATGTCCAATGTTACAAACAATAGCTTTGTCTTTCATGTTTTCGAAATGACGACCAACAACGATATTTTTGTTTCCTGTTGTAGTTACGATGATATCACCTAAACCAACAACTGTATCCAATTTTTTCACTTCAAATCCGTCCATTGCAGCTTGTAAAGCACAAATTGGATCGATTTCTGTAACGATAACTCTTGCTCCAGCACCTTTCAATGAAGCTGCAGAACCTTTACCAACGTCTCCGTAACCACAAACAACAGCAACTTTTCCAGCCATCATCACGTCAGTAGCACGACGAATTGAATCTACTAAAGACTCTTTACATCCGTATTTGTTGTCAAATTTTGATTTAGTAACTGAATCATTTACGTTGATTGCAGGCATAACCAAAGTTCCGTTTTTCACTCTTTCGTATAGACGGTGAACACCAGTTGTAGTCTCTTCAGACAAACCTTTGATTGCAGCAGTTAACTCTGGGTAACGGTCAAAAACCATGTTTGTTAAATCTCCACCATCATCCAAAATCATATTTAATGGTTGACCACCTTCGAATGCGAAAATTGTTTGCTCAATACACCAGTCAAATTCCTCTTCGTTCATACCTTTCCAAGCATAAACAGGAACTCCTGTAGCAGCAATTGCAGCAGCAGCGTGATCTTGTGTAGAGAAAATATTACATGAAGACCAAGTTACCTCAGCTCCTAATGCAGTTAATGTTTCAATTAAAACAGCAGTTTGAATCGTCATGTGTAAACAACCTGCAATTCTTGCACCTGCTAAAGGTTTTGATTGTCCATATTCATCACGTAAAGCCATCAATCCTGGCATTTCAGCTTCTGCCAAAGTGATTTCTTTTCTTCCCCACTCAGCTAAGCTGATGTCTTTGACTTTGTAAGCCAATTTTTCTTGTGTACTATTCATATTTATTATAAGATACTAATTTTATTTTGCAAATTTACGAAACTCCTTGCTAGAAAAAAAATTTTTTTTCAGCT
This sequence comes from Crocinitomicaceae bacterium, assembly GCA_044348665.1. Classification (GTDB taxonomy): domain Bacteria; phylum Bacteroidota; class Bacteroidia; order Flavobacteriales_D; family Crocinitomicaceae; genus M2408. The sequence continues at coordinate 31,307 of JBIKSI010000013.1, read as the reverse complement.
GGTAATTCTTACAAAATCAATTTATTAAACATCCATTAAAGATATTTGTTTAACCATTTCTGATTTTTTCGTTATATTGGTTCAATAATTGCTAAAATTTTCTTCATGATTCGCTTGCTTATTTTTTTCATTTTTATTTCAAGTTTTTCATTTTCTCAATTAGAATTTGAAAAAACAACTTATGATTTTGGGAATCTTACTGCTGATTCTGACCTTTTTGTGGATATTTCCGTGAAAAATAATGGAAAAAAGAAAGAATATTTTCTCAGCTTTCGGAAGCCTTTGGAAGTAGTTTGTTTGAGCAAAGGACAATCTATTTTGCCCGATAGCACAAGTTTTATTAGAATTCAAGTGAATTCACAGTCCAAAGGAAAATTTTCACATGAAATAGAAATTTATACGAGCGATAAACAAGAAGCAACAAAAATTAGGGTAAAAGGAAATGTGCTTGAACTTCCCTATAATCCTTTGGCAAATTTGCAATCTTGTCCTGATTTTAATGTTCGTCCTACAAAAAATAATACGAGCAATAAATTAACGGTTAAAACAATTGATAAAGAAAGTCGGCAAACAATCGATGCAAAGGTCTTTTTAATTCAAAATGGAATTGATGTGACCGAAATTAAAACAAGAAATGGCCTTTGGAAAGAAAAATATCCACTTGGTTTCACTTACTTTTTTTCAAAACCTGAAGGATATAAAGCCTTGGAAATAGGTGCTTATGTGAATCATGCTCGCAATGAAATTATTTTAGAATTTGAAAAAGATCCGAGTTATTGCCTGCCAGTTCCAGTTGAATTTCAAAAAACCCCACCAATAAAAGATACGCTTATTGAGGTGGAAATTGTGGAACACAAAAAGGAAGAAGTTGCTATAGAAAAACCGAAAGCAGAAGAAAATTTGAATTTAATTTTGAAAAACATTCCGACCACAAAAAGTGATTCTTTGCCAAATTCTCCTTTGGAATTCCCTTTGGATAATTTTGATTCGACCTATTTTAAGCCAATAAATGTTGTGTTTGTCTTGGATGTATCAAGTTCAATGGGAAATAGTGATAAATTTGATTTACTTAAATTTTCCTTGATGCAATTATCAGGTATTTTGAGAAAAGAGGATAAAATTTCTTTTGTAACTTATTCCAATGAGGCATCCGTTTTACTTGAAACGACAAGCGGAATGGAGAGGGAACAAGTTAAAAAGAAAATTTCTGAGTTAAAAGCTTTTGGTTACACCGCTGGGTCAGCAGGAATTAAATTGGGCTATAAGCAAGCTGCCAAGTCATTTATTGCAAATGGAACAAATTTAGTTATCGTTATTACTGATGGTGCTTTTAATAAATACGAAGGTGATTACCTTAAAATGATTACAAAAAATCAAGAAAAGGGTGTTCAATTATCCGTTGTTGGAATTAAAAATCTGCCAAAAGATGAAGAAAACATGAAAGAAGCCGCTGAAAAAGGCAAAGGAAATTATGTGCCTGTATTCAAATTAGCGGATGCACAAGAAAATTTAATTTACGAAATCAAAAAGAAAACGTATCGATTTTGATTAAATTTATTAACCGAACTTATACCAATAGATGATGATTTAACGATTAATTTAACTTTGTCCAATAAATTGTGCCTAGAAAACGTTAATCTGGCACCTTTCACAAAAAGTAAGCGTAAAAAAATCAAGTGTTTGAGTGCAACGAGTTTTGATTTTTTAGCGTCGTTTGTAGAAAGGTAGATGCGTTTTCAAGCACTAGAACTTAGCCAAAGGCGGTCTCAGCGAAGCTACTTTTGGTTCTTTTTGGCAATGAACTTTTATCATGAGCACCTTATAAAAACATTATTAGGGCGAATAAAAAGAACAGAAATTAGATTTTTTCTAGTAAATTGTTTTTGGTGGTAGATATGAGTTCAATCAATTGATTACCTTTACTTCACGTCTTTTGGCCGAGGAATTTCAATCGTCACACTAAATAATCCTTCTTTTTTTTCAATCTGAAGTAAATCATTTCTTCCATAAAGAAAAAGTAATTTTTGTTGAATCGATTTTAATCCAAAACCAGCACCATTTTTCCCATTTTCAAAATGTTCGTCAAAAGGATTTTGAATGCTAAAAATTAATTTTTCTGCTAGCAATTCGATTTTTAACTCGATACTTAATTCACCCACATTTCCATAAAGTCCAAATTTAATTGCGTTTTCTACCAATGGTTGTAGCATTTGACTAGGAATTTGAACTCCATCGGCATTCTCAGGAAAAACTAAATTCAAATTTAATCGATGTCCAAAGCGAACTTTTTCAATTTCTAAATATAAATTTAAAAATTCTAATTCGTTTTTTAAACTTTCAAAATCTTGTTCTTTGTTTCGAATTGAAATTCTCAAAAAATCGGAGAGTAATAATATCATTCTTCGAGCTTCCTTGGGTTCGCTGCCTACTAAGGCTGAAATCGAATTGAGGGAATTAAATAAAAAATGAGGCTGAAATTGTTGCTTTAAATTGCTTAATTCTACTTGTATGAGTCGCTTTTCGTGTTCAATAAACTGCTGATTTCTCTTTTCAAGTTCTACCAAATGTTTGTCAATCCAAAATTGATTTATAACTGCTAGTAAAATCAAAAAGGATACAATGCCTTTTGGAAGGTAGGAATTTATTTCAAAACTTGCATATTTCGGATCAAATTGATAAAGTAAATTCCCGTATTCGAAAATGATGAATAAATAGAAAGAAACGAAAACGAATAAAGTACTTAGATGAACAATTGAAATTACTGATTTCGAATGATAAAACGCATGAATTCTATTTAAAATAATTACGAAAAGTAGGTGAAAAATTAAAAAAATCAAACTTTCAAAAAGACAAATTTCTGTTGAGAAATGGTATTTTTTTAGAGCAAAAAAGTAAGCCAAAGCTAACAAAGAAAAGACGAGTAAGATAAAACTTAGTCGTTTTTCTATTAAAAAATACTTTAATTTGAATAAACTTGATTTCGCCATGAAGGTGCAAGTTAGTGATTTTAAGCGTAGGAAGAGATTTCAACGCCACCAAACACACAATTTCCTTTCAAAATTAACAATTTGTTTTCGTCTTGATTCAACATACTTGCTTTTCGGGCATCATCAATTCCTCCAAAAACTGAAGTTATTTCAGATTGAATTTTCCAATTGGAAGGCACAATGATGTTAATTCCTCCAAAAATTGCAGTTACATCCACTACCACCTTATTTTCGAAATCGGCATGTGTGAAGTTTAATTCAGTTCCTCCAAAAATGCTTGAAATTGTTGCTCCTTTGAAGTTTTTTGTAACTACATTCTTTGTTACACCGCCAAAAAATGCGGTAGAATTAATGTAATTTTCATCGTTTTTCATTTCCGATTTTTCTTCACTTAAAATGGTGTATTCAGTAAATTTTGATTCTTTTTTTTTACTTCGTAATGCTTTAATGAAAATTGAAATTCCAAAAACTATGATTAAAATTGGCCAGATAAAGCGTGTTTGAATCGTGTAAGGATAAAAATCATTAAATAAAAACAAAGCACCAATTAACACTAAGACATAACCCGTGGTGTTTTTGAAATTATGTTTTACCAAGGATACAAGTCCAACCATCATGATTATTAATTTCCAAGAAAGTAAAATCGAAGGGAAATCAATATTCATTTGATTCAATAAAATCAAAACTCCGAATGCAATAACAAAAAAGCCTGTCAACATTTTTGCTCTAAAACTATTTCTTTCTTGTTCGGCAGTTTTTTCGATAGTAAATTTATGTTTTTTCATGTCATTTTAATTTTTTCGGATCCTTTTTATCCTTGATTATGAAACAAAACTAAGGTAAAAATAATTGACGCTAAAGCGAAAATAGGTGAATGGTGGTTGTGAGTCGGTAGAATGAGGATAAATAGAGTAAACTTATCCGCTAGGCAACCATTTAATATTTTGGGAGTAACTACAGAGAACATATAAATTAATTTGCCATGAAAAATATCTCAATTGCTAGCACATGTTTGGTTTTGTTTTTTGCCACATCTTGTCACAAAAAAGAAGTAATTCCTAGTCCAGTTCCAGATGAAAAAGAAAACGGAGTAGCACTAAAAAACTTTTACAGCCAGAATCTGAATGAACTGAAACAAACATTTACAGTAAACGCATCAATTGGTGGTGTTGTGACAGGTAGTAAAGGAACAAAAATCACAATTTATCCAAATTCTCTCACAAGTTTGTCGGGACAATTGATAAGTGGAAATGTTACTGTGGAATTGGTTGAAATTTATGATCGTGCAAGCATGATTATGACCAATAAACCTACAATGGGTCGTTTAGGCAATGGAGATATTGCTCCTTTGGTTTCAGCGGGAGAATATTTTCTTCAAATTACGCAAGAAGGACAAATCTTAGACGTAAATTATGGCGTTTTTGTCCAAGTACCAAGTACTAATCCTGACTTTGCAATGACTCTTTTTGATGGAGAAATCAATGAAGCTGGTGATTTACTTTGGCTTGGAATTGAAGATTCAATTGCAATTGGAGAAGATTCTGCTGGTGGACAATGGTCAAATTCATATCAGTTTTTTGACAACTCTTGGGGTTGGACAAATGTAGATCGTTTTTATTCTGATCCAAGACCAAAAACAACGATAAAAGTAAAATTACCAGATGGATTTGATAACACAAACTCAGAAGTTTACATTACCTACGACGGCGAAGAAACTGCTTTGGCTTCCTTAGATGTTTTCACAACAGATGGTTATTTTTCTGAGCATTATGGTTTAATTCCAATTGGCTTAGAAATCCATGTAGTTGCGGTAACAATGATCGAAGGCGTCTTAAATTATGCCATTTTACCTCAAATTGTGGAAGAAAATGAAATCATGACGGTAAATAGTTTTACAGCAATAACAGAAGCAGATTTTGTTAATTTGATTAACAATTTGCCATAATTTTTGGACCTTAAATTACAAAAAAGCCCGAATGAAAATCACATTCGGGCTTTTGCATTTATTAATAGAATGTTTCTTTACTTCAATTCAACCAATTTCGAATCTCCTTCAACCACAACCTTTGTTAAACCATGAGAAGAAAGCGCTTTCATAGCCTTGTCCCATTTTTTTCCGCTTAAGTTTGAAGCAGTTTTTAAGCCAACTAAATCCATTGATTTATTGTTTTTCTCTAATAATTCAATAATCAATTTTTCTTCCTCTTCTAATACAATTGAATTTGATTTTTCAGGTCTCATTTGAGGGAAAAATAACACTTCTTGAATCGAAGAATTATTTGTCAACAACATCACCAAACGGTCAATTCCAATTCCCATTCCAGAAGTTGGAGGCATTCCATATTCCAATGCTCGCAAGAAATCTTGATCAATAAACATCGCTTCATCATCACCTTTTTCAGAAAGTTTCAATTGTTCTTCAAAACGCTCTCTTTGGTCAATTGGGTCATTTAATTCAGAATAAGCATTCGCCACTTCTTTCCCATTTATCATCAATTCAAAACGCTCAGTCAATTCAGGGTTTTCACGGTGTTTTTTACACAAAGGAGACATTTCAATAGGATAATCCGTAATGAAAGTCGGCTGAATGTAATTTCCTTCACATTTTTCACCAAAAATTTCATCGATTAATTTTCCTTTCCCCATAGATGGATTGGTTTCAATGCCTAAATTTTTGCAGGCTTCAAACAATTCTGCTTCTGATTTCCCATTGATATCAAATCCTGTGAACTCCAAAATAGAATCTCGCATGGAAATGCGTTTGAAAGGAGCTTTTAATGAAATTTTATTTTGACCAACAGTAATTTCAGTTGTTTCACACACATCCATAGCGACTTTTTCAATCATTTTTTCAGTGAAATCCATCATCCAATTGTAGTCTTTGTAGGCTACATAAATCTCCATTACTGTGAATTCTGGATTATGCGTTCTATCCATTCCTTCGTTACGGAAATCTTTGGCGAATTCATACACGCCTTCAAAACCACCAACGATTAATCTTTTCAAATACAATTCATTTGCAATTCTCAAATACAAAGGCATATCTAATGCATTGTGGTGAGTCATAAACGGACGAGCAGTTGCTCCACCAGGAATTGGTTGCAAAATTGGCGTTTCAACTTCCATGTATCCTTTCGAGTTAAAAAACTCACGCATGGAACTCATCGCTTTTGCACGTTTAATAAAAGTTTCCTTCACATGTGGATTTACAACCAAATCAACATAACGCTGACGGTATCTCAATTCAGGATCTGTAAAAGCATCATAAACTTTTCCATCCGCATCTGTTTTTGGCAAAGGAAGTGGTTTCAAAGCTTTCGAAAGTAAGGTGAATTCGCTCACGTGAACAGAAATTTCTCCCACTTGTGTTTTAAATAAATATCCTTTGATCCCAATAAAATCACCTAAATCGAGTAATTTTTTGAAAACATCGTTGTATAAGGTTTTATCTTCCGTTGGACAAATTTCATCGCGGTTGATATACACTTGAATTCTTCCTGTGCTGTCTAATATTTCAGCAAAAGAAGCTTTTCCCATGATACGTTGACTCATCAAACGACCAGCCAAAACAACCTGTTTACCATCTTCGAAATTGTTCTTTATTTCCTCTGAATATGCATTTACAGGATATAAATCAGCTGGATAAGGCTCAATCCCCATCTCACGCAATTTCGTCAACGTTTCTCTTCGTTGTATTTCTTGATCAGAAAGTTCGATAAAACTCATGGTATCTATTTTGTTTTTAAAAGTTTGCAAATATAATTAGAAAAAATTAGTCTGTTGCAATCTTATCCAAGGCTGCAGCTAAAACAATGTTTTTCATTGAAAAAGGACAATTGTATTCATTTTTTGTTCGATAATTGGTGTCAATAGATGAATTTTAGCTCTTTTTCTAAAATTATTGTAAATTTGTATCATATAATGCAAGTACTTTTTATGAAAATATTTATTCCTTTCTGCTTACTTATCCTGCTTTTTTCTTGTAAATCTAAAACTGATGAAAAGGATGTTTTCAACAATTCAATCATTGAAGGAAAAGAAAATATGCCTTTTGAGGAGCGCATGAAACGTGAAGTTGAAGCAAAATTGAGCATTCCAGTTACTGAAAAATATAAAATTGAAATTTTTAAAGCGCATTTGAATCGCGACGAAAAGGAAGATGCAATTATTACAGTAAATCGATTGAATTTTGCCATCGACGAGGCTTCAAAAGAGGATAGTCCTGCAAAAAGAGCCGAACTTGGTTACATGGGAAATTACAATCATTTCTTTTATTATGATGGGAAGTTGGATAAAATCTCTATTCCAATGACGGTGGCATCAAGTGCCAAAAGTCCACTGAAAGTTGTTTTTAACAATGTACAATCTGATATTTATCAGGATGTTAGCATTGAATATAGAATTCGTAATTCAGCTTTTCGAAATTATTATTTAATAGAAAGTGGTAGTTTACTGCTTGTTTTCCAATGGAAATTGTTTGATCAAGTTGGCTCGGATTCGTATGAAGCTAATTTTCTTGAGTACGAAGAAGGCAGTATTTCTTTAGCAAAAGACATTCTCGTTTACAAAGGAAAAATCAAAAATTATTCTAAAAGCATTGAAAATGTTTATACCTACAATCCAGAAATTGAAAAAGATGGAGCCTTACTTTACCGTTTTTTCTACGACCCGAAAACAGCTAAATACATGACAAAAGCAAATTAAATGACAACACAAACAATTATTATTCTGGTTTTGATTGGTATTTCTGCGGGAATATTAAGTGGCTTTGTTGGTATTGGTGGAGGAATTGTCATCGTACCTGCTTTGATCTATTTTTTAAATTTCACGCAACACGAAGCTCAAGGTACAAGCCTTTTTGTACTAGTTTTACCGGTTGTTTTTCTTGCAATGATGAATTATTGGAAAACAGATAATGTAAACTGGAAATTTGGTTTGGTGATTGCTTCTACCTTCATTATCGGTGGGTTTGTTGGTTCAAAACTTGCCTTAAAGCTTTCGCCTGGTTTGGTGAAGTTGATTTTTGGAATTATTATGGCGTACATGTCCTATAAAATGATTGTTTCAGGTTATAATTCGATCAATAAATGAGTGAGATTGAACAATTAATAAAAAATTATTCGGAAGACCTTTTTTCAAAAGTAAAAGCTTATCGTGAACATTTGCATCAGTTTCCAGAATTATCCTATCAAGAATTTGAAACTGCAAAATTCGTAAAAGAAAAATTACTTGAAATTGGAATTGAAGATCTTCATTCTTTGGGTAACACTGGAGTCATTGCATTAATTTCAGGAAAAAATCACGCTAAAAACCAAACTTGTATTGCACTACGAGCAGACTTAGATGCATTGCCAATTTTTGAGGAAAATGAGTGTTCTTATAAGTCTAAAAACGAAGGCGTAATGCATGCTTGCGGACACGATGTACATACTTCTGTTTTATTGGGTGCAGCTGAAATTTTATTTAAGTTGAAAGACGAACTTCCTTCACCTGTAAAATTGATTTTTCAACCTGGAGAAGAGAAAAACCCAGGCGGAGCCTCAATTCTTATCGCTGAAGGAGTACTTGAAAATCCAACAGTAAATGAAATGTATGCTTTGCACGTTTTTCCTGACTTAGAAGTTGGAAAACTGGGTTTCAAAGAAGGTTTATACATGGCTTCTTGCGATGAAATTTACCTGACCATTCACGGAAAAGGTGGACACGGAGCAACGCCACATCAATGCATAGATCCAATTTTTATTGGCGCAAGTATCGTTACGCAATTACAACAAATCGTCAGTCGAAAATGTGACCCAAAAACGCCTTGTGTCTTGTCTTTTGGTCATTTTGAAGCACTTGGAGCAACAAATATTATTCCTTCAAAAGCCATTCTAAAAGGAACTTTCCGTACCATGGATGAAAAATGGCGTGCAGAAGCTTTGAGCGAAATTGAAAAGCAAGCGCGCTTAATTACCGAGTCACTTGGTGGAGAAATTACTGTCGAAATTAGCAAAGGTTATCCTTACTTGGAAAATAATCCAGCCTTGACTCAGAAATTAAGATATAAAGCGGAACATTTTTTCGGAGCAGAAAACTGCGTTGACTTGCCAATTCGACTGACTTCAGAAGATTTTTCCTTTTATTCGCAAGAGATTCCTGTCAGCTTTTTTCGACTTGGAGTTAGAAATGAACAAAAAGGAATTGTTTATGGAGTACATCATCCAAAATTCAACATCGATGATCAAGCCCTGAAAATCGGAATGCAAGCGATGAGTTTAGCTTGTTTTTGAAAAGTTTGGTACAAGTTTTGACATTGCCCTCAATGAAAGTTTTAATATAAAAGTTTTAGTTATGCATCAATATGAATGAAGCACAAGCTTAAATATACCTATCAAATAGCGAACTAAAATTTGTTGAAAACTTCATTATTTAATCAAATTGAAATTGAAAAAAAATGACGAACTTGCAACACTAATGAGCAAAAAATATTCAGACATAAAAAACAAACTCAAATTAGAAATTACCAAGACGGAAAATAACGACTTGGCTCATTTGACGCACTTTTTTCAGAACCATAAAAATGGTGTTTCTCAATACTATAGAACGACTGCGATAACTTATTTAACAGACTTACACGACAAATTAAACATTGCTGAAGAACCTGACTTTCAATATTATTTACCAATAAAATGGGACATTCCATTTCCACCACCAACGACACCAAAGTTCAAATTCATAGACTTATTCGCTGGAATTGGAGGAATAAGAATGGCTTTTCAAAATCTTGGTGGAAAATGTGTTTTTACAAGTGAATGGGATACTTATTCAAAAAAAACATATGATGCCAATTTTGGAGAAGTTCCATTTGGCGATATTACTAAAATTGACGAAAACGAAATACCAGATCATGATATTTTATTAGGTGGCTTTCCTTGTCAACCTTTTTCTATTGCTGGAGTTTCTAAGAAAAACGCCTTGGGCAGAGCACACGGCTTTTTGGATGAAACGCAAGGAACTCTATTTTTTGATGTTGCAAGAATTATAAAACATAAAATGCCAAAGGCATTTATGCTGGAAAATGTAAAAAATCTTGTTTCTCACGACAAAGGAAAAACTTTCACAATTATAAAAGAAACCTTAAAAGAATTAGGTTATTCTATTTATTTTAAGGTATTGGACGGGCAATATTTTGTTCCACAACACCGGGAGAGAATAATAATTGTAGGTTTTAATAACAACATTTTTAAAGGCGAAGAAACTTTTGAATTTCCAAAAATGGGAGATAAAAAGTTTGCTATTCGAGATATTTTAGAAGAAAAAGTTGACCCAAAATATACTTTATCGGACAAGCTTTGGAATTACTTGCAAGAATATGCAAAAAAACATAAAGCAAAAGGCAACGGTTTTGGTTTTGGACTAACCAATTTAGATGGTATTTCAAGAACAATGAGTGCAAGATATTACAAAGACGGTGCAGAAATTTTAATACCACAAGACGGACTTAATCCAAGACGGTTGACACCAAGAGAATGTGCAAGACTTCAAGGGTTTCCTGATACCTTTATTATTCCTGTTTCAGATAATCAAGCGTATAAACAATTTGGGAATTCAGTTGTAACCCCCTTAATTCAAGCCGTTGGGAAGAATATTATAAAAGAAATTTCGAAAATTAATGAACCTACAAAATCTAAAGTCGCTGTTCATTGTTAACGGTTGCACTAAAATTTACATCAAGAAACTTTCACCAAACGACAATTCAAAAAATCAAGTTTACTTCGGTGGTAGTTTTGAAATTTTAAACATTTTACCAATTTCTGAAATTATAAATGAAGAAGCTGGAGATTGGAATAAAGAACGTTTCAAGGCTTTAATAAATTTTTCTTGGATTGCAGAAGATGGAAATTTGTTTCCTGCACCAAATGCACAACTTATACTCTACCCTAAATATCCAGAAGTTAGGTTTTCAGGATTTTTGGCGAGATGCCAAAATCCACCATCAGCATTAATGACACAAAGACTTGCAGACAGACTTTTATTTTTTTCAGTAGCAAAAAGCGGAACTATTTTAGGTTACGTTGCAGACCCAAATTCGGAAATTTCATATGAATTCAAAAACCATCTAAATATAGCAGAACACGGAGTTTTTAAATTTATTGAATTGCCACAAATGGCAAACAACAAAACTGACCTAATCAATGAATTGCTTCGCATTCATCAATTGGGTTGGATAAAATCAAAACGCCTTGACCGTCTTGGAAATATTATGGCTTGTGAAGCTCCAAATTGTGGCGGTTACACTTTAGAAGCTGAATTAGGAATAACACCAAATGGATATTCAGAACCCGACTTTTTAGGTTGGGAAGTAAAGCAATTTGGCGTTGCCAATTTCACAAGAGTAAACTCTGCAATTATAACTTTAATGACACCAGAACCAACTGACGGGATTTATCGAACCGAAGGAGCAGAAGCGTTTTTAAGGCAATATGGTTATGAAGATAGAACAGGAAGAGAAGACCGAATAAATTTTGGTGGTGTCCACAAAACAGGTATTAGGAACCCATTGACAAATTTAGAAATGAAATTAATTGGCTTTGACGCAGAAAGTGGCAAAATCAGAAATACGAGTGGACGAATTTCATTAGTTGACATTAAAGGAAATGAAACGGCATCTTGGAGCTTTGCATCAATGCTTTTACATTGGAACAGAAAGCACAACCAAGCTTGTTACGTTCCTTCACTTTCTGAAACTGGAATCGAAAGACAATACAAATACGGAAACAATATCATTTTAGGTACAGGAACCGATTTTCAACTTTTTCTCGGACAAATGGCGAAAGGGAACATTTATTATGACCCAGGAATTAAAATGGAAAATGCTTCAACCAAACCTAAAATAAAAAAACGAAGTCAGTTTAGAATTAAATCACAAAATTTACCGCACTTGTACAAAATCAACGAAGTTTTGGACGTAACAAAATAGGTAAAACAAACGATGGCACAGCAAGCGTTTTGCTGCATTTTTCTGCCACGGCTGCAAAAAAGAAAAAAAGGAAGTCAAGTGTTAGAATCTTTTAAAACTTAATAATAAATGAAAATAATTTATAGTTTTTTAGCCGCTTTATTGCTCTTGTCTTGCTCAAAGGATGAGGAATATGAAAAATCAAAGGATGTTTTTGCGATTCGTGATATTGGTTTGCTTTCTACCTCAGAATATACGGTTGGAAAAGTCATTGAATTGAAAGATAATACGGAATGGTATAAGTTTGGCGACAGAAATATCTTAATTAGTTGCAAGGCTAAAATTAAGTCTGGAGTTGATTTACAAGAGATTTCTGCCAAAGACATAGAGGTAAAAGGTGATCAAATTACTATTACCGTGCCTTATCCAAAAATCCTTAGTTTTGACATGGATCCAAATATGATTAAGACTGAAATGGAAGACATCAATGGTTTCAGGCAATCCTTTACACAAGATGAAAAGAATCATATTTTGGCATTGGGCGAGAAATCAATCCGAGAAAAAATTCTTGAAACAAACATCTTAAATCATGCAAAAATAAATGCTGAAAATTTCATCATCAATTTCTATAAAGAATTAAATTACAATAATATAAATGTTAGATTTAGACAAAAGATTCAATCGGAAATTAGCGCTAATTAAGCAAATAATTTCATTGGCTGTTTTGGTGATTCTCGTTTTGCTCGTTTTAAGATGGTGCGAAAATGAAGATCCAAATGCACGTTTTGAAATTGAAGAAAGTCCGATTAAAATTGAAATGGTGAAATCAATTGCTCAGCTTGCAAGTATTAGCTACAAAGATGAGGTGGTGGTAGACACGGTTGAATATTACCGAAACCAAGGAGAGCAAATTGCTGGAAACATTGAAAAAATCATGGATGTTGACAATTTCAAATATGGAATCAAAGCTTCTAATGTAAAACGAAGGTTGACATTAATTGTAAAAGGTAAGGTTTTGATTGGATTCAATTTGAAAGACAAAAAATTTAAAATTCAACAATTGGATTCAAGTATTTTGATTTCACTTCCAGAACCAAAAATTTTGGATATTCTCTCAACTCCTTCATCAACAAAAATTTTCCATGAAAATGGAAAGTGGGAAGATCATGAAATTACCGCTTTGAAAAATAAGGCAAGAAGAAAAATGACTGAAAGTGTAAAACAGTTGAATTTAATCAATAAAGCAAAGGAGAATATTAAAACCGTGCTAACTAAATTGATCAAAAAACAAAAAGTGAAAATTGACTTTGAGTTTAAATGAAAAATTCGTGTTAATTCTTGTAATCTGTGCCTTTTATCCTATTTTTGTATGTGTGACTTTACCTTGAACTTCTAGTAAAATTATTGTATGAAAAAAATTATTGTCTTAAGTGGAGCAGGAATTAGTGCAGAAAGTGGATTAAAAACTTTTCGCGACAGCGATGGACTTTGGGGCACTTATCGCATTGAAGATGTGGCCACTCCGCAAGCATGGAAAAAAAATCCGGCCTTTGTGCAAGCATTTTACAACTTGCGAAGAAAAGAAATTCTCCATGCCATTCCAAATGCTGCACACGAATTTTTGAAAACATTGGAAGACAAGTTTGAGGTACAAATAATTACACAAAACATTGACGATTTACATGACCGAGCGGGTAGCACAAATGTACTTCACCTGCATGGAAACATTCGTTTTGCAAAAAGTTCTGGACCGAGGAAAGAAGAAAAACTTTATCCAATTTCAGATTGGGAAATAAAGATGACAGATTTATGTGACGATGGTTTTGTACTTCGTCCGCATGTTGTGTGGTTTGGCGAAGATGTTCCCATGCTAGAAAAGGCTGCTGAACTATGCGAAACAGCAGATATTTTGATTGTAATTGGTACTTCACTCAATGTTTATCCAGCTGCAAGCTTGATTCATTTTGTTCCCAAAAATTGTATGAAATTCGTCATTGATCCGCATTGCGATGAATTGAAAGTAGATTCAAGTTTCACAAAAATCAATAAAACTGCTGTCGAAGGTGTAAGAGAATTGGAAAATAAGATTTTTGTTTGACCACGCTTAAAAGTTGATTCTAATAGGGTGAATCGAAAATCAAATTGCGTTTTTTATTTTACTTGTTAAGGTATTAATATCCATTGCGCCACTTTGTCTCCATAAAATCTCACCTGATTTAAATAAAACAAAGGTTGGAACACCTCGTACCTTGAATTTATCACTGATGTCTGGGTTTTTATCGACATCGATTTTTAAAATTCGCACCTCACTTCCCATTTTATTTTTCAATTGCTCCAAAACTGGCATCATGGCTTGACAAGGTCCACACCAAGTAGCATAAAAATCAACCAAAGTCGGGATATTGGAATCTACAATTTCTTTAAACTTACTCATGATTGTACGAATTTAGTTTTTGATGCTGCTTTTTCAGGGTCATACTTAGCGAAAAAATTCATCCAAATCATTCTACTTAAACGAAAAGTAATTGGAGCTAAGAAAAATATGACCCCGATAATCATTGAAATATAAATCCAAACTGTTGCGGAAGGATAAATCAAAAAAGTCAAAATAAAAGTTGCCACAGACATCGCAACGGTTACCGCGTAACTTACATACATAGCGCCATACCAAAACCCTTGTTCTTTTTCAAATTTATGTCCACAATGTGAACAATGTTCAGGCATCTTATCAAAATTTCTTAAATCGTAAGCACTTTTGCTACTGAAGGCATCACCTTCACGGCAAACTGGACATTTTGAAGTAAAAATACTTTGTAATAAATTTCGTTTCATTTTCTTGTAATTTGTATTATGAAAATCTTTCTTATTGCAAAGTTACAGCATGTTGAACGAATAAAATGTGACTTATGTCACATTTGCGTGGAATTGTGGATTTTTAACAGAAATAGTTACTCCTCAAATCCTTTTTCAATAATATCAAAAGCATACTGAGACAATTCCGAAACACTCATGGTTTCAATTTTTTCAACTGGTATAAAATTGTGCATAATGACTTTACTTAAGCCTGGATGAGCTTCTCCAAGAAGATTTGTAGGGTCAGAAAAAAGTTTGTAATTATTCAAGAAAGTGAGTGGTAAAATGGGAACTTTCATTTCTTTTGCCATTTTAAAAGCTCCTTCTTTAAAAGGAATCATTTTGGGGCTATTTTCATCCGGAATTCCTCCTTCAGGGAAAATCACCAAAGACCAACCTGATGCAATGGCTCGTTTTGCCTCAATAAATGATTTGGCAGCCTTCATCCGATTATTTCTGTAAACAGGAATATTTAATTCTTTGAAAAAAGTTTTCATCAAAGGATAAGATAAAATTTCAGCTTTCCCTAAAAACAGAAATTCGTGTTTAGGCAAAATGGAATACATCAAAAAAATGTCCAAATACGACGCATGATTCGAAATAATGATGTAAGGTTTTTGCGGTAAAGGTGTTTTTCTTATAAATTGAACTTGAATAAAGGTCAAAAAACGAAACGTCCAAGACCAAACTTTGAAAACCTGAAAAGTCTTTTTTTTATGATTTTTACTCTTTTTGAAAATTAAAATTGGGAGATAAAAAATGAGTAAGCATAGAAAAAAAATCACTGCAATGTACAATTTAAATAGTAATCCAAAAATGCCTTTTAAAATGTTCATACCCAAAATTAAACTTTTTTCAGCAAACTGAATAATTTTTTTTAAAATGTAATATGATTTAATGTAAATTGACTCGTTTTGAGTCGAATTTTTTCCCGATTCCAAAGGTAAAATTGCAAGGTATCGTCGTTTTTTAATTCATCTGGAATTTCAAAGCTTAAATAGAAAGAATGTTTTTGTGACTGCACATCAATCAATTTCCCTTGATTGTAATTAATGTAATACAGATTTTCGGTTTCATTTTTTTTAATGGGGAGCATATTTCTAATTGCAGTGACTATGAATTGAATTTCAGCTGTTTTTTCTTGATATTCTGCATTACATTCAATGGTGAAATAATCTTTTTCATGAAGCATTTTACTCCTAAAGAACGAAACAGGAAGTTTTAGTTCTTTCTGAAATTCAGCCTCTGTGTCCGAGGGGCTGTTTTTTGTTTTATAGATTTGTTTCTTCTTTTCAATAGTCTTTCCACTTTTTGAAAATAAGGTATAAGTAGTAGACCTACTTGAATAATGTTGGAGCACTACCGGATATTTTTCCTTAATTATTTCATAAAAAATGGAACGATGATTTCCACATGATTGATGGTAAACAAGGTATTTTTGATTGCATTTTTGTACAAATTTATTCAATATACTTGCGATTTCTGGATCTTCCCAATCAAAAACTGGTGCATTTGAGGCTTTTTTAGTGTAAAATTTGATGTAATTTGGGTTATTGTAATTTTCCAAATACTGAATCGATGTGGCACTATATTTTTCTTCTACTTCCAAAACTTCCTTGGCAATTCCTCGAAATCCACCATAATAATCAGCTTGAACTAGATTAGTTTCAATAAAGCTTGAAAGCAGGAATGCAAGTGATATGAGGTAAATATGAATTGACTTTAATTTAAGCTGATCTAAAAAAAAGAAGATTCCAAAAAATAAAAAAGACAAGAAAAAAAACAAGGTCATATCTCGCAAAATTGGCGTAAAATAAATGGAAATACAAAAGGCAAAAATATACGATGCAAAAAAAACAAAATAGGAAATAGATTCATTTTGCTTGATTGGATATTTTCGAATAAAAATTAATCGTAATAATATAAGTGAGCAAAATGAAAGAAATATAACGATTGATTCATTGAAAAAGAAGTACACGTTTTCTATAACCCAACTTGCATTAGGTGTTGATAACCAAGTTATTCCTTCTTGATTTAAATGGTGTAAAGTGATGTGGAAATGTGGACTAAATAGCACCAAAGAAATAAATCCTGCGAAGAGTAATAGAATTTTATTTTTCAGATTTATGTAAAAAAGGAACATGATTGCCATCGCAAAAACCACAATGGAGGCGAAATAGTGTGAGCATACTGCACCCAAAAAGGAAATAATCAATAAAATGAACCATTTTGAGGACTTTTCTTCTTGGTTTTTTATTTCTAAAAGACTTAAAAAAGTGAGTAGAATAAAAAACAAACCTGCATTGTAGGGTCGTGCATAACTTAATCCATAAATTGAAAAACTTAAAAAACTAAACGCTGCAATAATAAGTAATCCTGAGTTTTTTGTGAAAAATCTGACTGAGATTTTGTATATTAAAATAGAATTTAATACGTAAAAGAGTAAACTTGAAAAGCGAATGCTCCAATCACTTAAACCAAAAATGGATGTCCAAAATTTTAAATAAAGATGATAAAAAATTGGATGCATGTCCCCAAACTTTACACCCTTATTTATTAATTCAGAAATGCTTGAGTAGTTTAGGCGTGTAATCGCACTTAATTCGTCATTTGACAAGCCATGTTGGTAATTAAAAAAAATGCGAATGGTAATTCCTGCAAAAAGAAGTACCAAAAAATCGCTGTATTTTTTGAGAAAAATCAAACTATTTTATTCAGAAAGTTGTCTAATTCTCTCGTATAAAATCATTCCTGTGGCAACACTTACGTTTAATGAAGAAATTTCACCTCGCATCGGAATTTTTGCTCTTACGTCTGCCATCTTTAGTAAATCTTGAGAAATTCCATCTTCCTCAGAACCCATAATGATTACGATGTTTCCACGCATATTCGCTTCTCTCAAAGGAACTGTTGTTTTCTCCGTACAAGCAATAATTCTAAATTCTGATTGTTGCGCATAAAATACACTGTCTTTCAATACATCTGATTTACAAACTTTCATTCTATTTAAAGCTCCTGCGGAAGTCTTAATCGCATCGGCAGTCACTTGAACAGAAGATTTACTTGGAATTACAATCGCATCAACCCCCATACATTCAGCTGTTCTAGCTATCGCACCAAAATTTCTAACGTCTGTTAAACGATCTAAGAAAAGGAAACATTTTTTCGTTTCAGTTTGAATTGCTTCATCAATTAATTCCTCGATATTATGATATTTTACAGGTGAAATAAAGGCCAAAACGCCTTGGTGATTTTCCTGTGAAAGTTTATCGATTTTCTCAATTGGAACAAATTGTATGAAATAATTTTTCCCTGCTGTTACCTCTTTCAATTCAAAAAATAAATCCTTATTAATTCCTTTCGAAATCATAATTTTATTAATTTCTCTGTCTGCTTTGATCGCTTCAATCACCGCATGAACGCCGAAAATCATCAAATCATCTTGCTTTCTTTGAAAATATTTTTTCTCTGATTGATCAGAATTTCTTGATGAATAATTCTTTTTTGAATCGAAATTTCTTTTGTTTTCCATATTGCAAAGTTACTTATAAAAAATTAAAGGCCTACCAAGATAAGTCGCAAAATGATGCCGTAGGTATCAAACATTTATAACGACGGATGTAATCCGTCGTTATAATACGAATATTTTTGTTTTTGGCATGCGTTTTTGGAAAAAACCATTACAAAAACGTCAAATTGAGAAGTTTCTAAATGTAAAGAAATACATTTTTTAAAAATTGCAATCAATATATTTATGAAATTTTCAAGATTTGTACTTTAACTTGGTAAACCTAAAAATGTAAATTCAATTTCCACATCCGCACTTAAAGTTTTAGCAACTGGACAAGCTTTACCAGCAGCAATGACTTTTTGAGAAGTCTTTTCATCCCATTTGTTTCCACTTAAATCTACTTCCAATATTATTTTTCCAATTCTTCGCGGACTTGCTTCCATAATTTTTGTGACTTTCGCTTCTGCAAAATCAAAATTATACCCATGTTCTTGACAATAAATCCCCATGATGGTGATCATGCAAGAAGCGTAGGCAGTAGCAACCAAGTCTGTTGGTGAAAATGATTCCCCTTTTCCTTTATTGTCTGTTGGTGCATCGGTAATAATTTTTGTTTGTGATTTTTCATGAACACATTCTGTTCTTAAATCGCCTAAATATTTTATTGTTGATGTATGCATTGAACTTTTATTTATGTAATTTTGTTGTTTCTAATATTAAAGGTGTAAAACTAATTAAAAAAATTAATTTTTGCCTTCAACATGAATTGTAAAAATGAGTGAAATTGTAAATACTGATTTAAACGAAATTCGAATTAAGAAGCCAAAATGGTTGCGTGTAAAATTACCTACTGGTGAAAATTACAAAAAAGTACGTGGATTAGTTGATGAGCATAAGTTGCATACCATTTGTGAGAGTGGAAGTTGTCCGAATATGGGCGAATGTTGGGGTGAAGGTACAGCAACTTTTATGATTTTAGGAAACATTTGTACGAGAAGCTGTGGTTTTTGTGCTGTGCAAACAGGAAGACCCTTAGATGTAGATGAATTTGAACCTGGAAGAGTTGCTCATTCGGTAAAAACAATGGGAGTGAAACATGCCGTAATTACCTCTGTAGATCGTGATGATTTAAAAGATGGCGGTGCAGGAATTTGGGTTCAAACAGTGAAAGCCGTTAGACATCAATCTCCTGGAACAACTATGGAAACGTTGATTCCTGATTTTGCTGGGAAATGGGAAAATCTACAACAAATAATTGATGTTGCTCCTGAAATTGTCTCACACAATTTGGAAACCGTGCGTCGTTTAACCAAACAGGTTCGAATTCAAGCAAAGTACGATCGAAGTTTAGAAGTTTTGTTTCGTTTGAAAAAGGGGGGAATGCGGACAAAATCTGGTGTTATGCTTGGATTAGGTGAATCTCATGAAGAAGTGCTTGAAACAATGGAAGATTTAAGATCAGTTTCGGTTGATATTCTTACTTTAGGACAATATTTGCAACCAACATCAAAACATCTTCCAGTGAAGGAATTTATCACTCCTGAAAGATTTGAAGAATACAGGATTAAAGGTCTGGAAATGGGATTTAGGTATGTTGAAAGTGGCCCTCTGGTCCGCTCATCTTATCATGCCGAAAAGCATATTTTTGATCTTTAGACATGTAAAAAAATGATAAAAAAAGTTTTTTTTGAATAGTAAAATTTGAGAGAAATGAATTAATTTTACAGATAATTTTTAACATTTGGGTGTGGTTAAAAAAATTAATTGTATTTTAGCACCTATTTTTTAAGCTCAATAAGTGAAAACGAACAATATGAAAAGCAAAAATTTAATTATTGGAACCGCTAGTATAACAGTGTTAACGGCTGTTTTTATGTTTACTCCATTTAATTTTTTCAAAAAATCCGGAGAATATTCTCAATCAAAATTGAAAGCAATCCAAGAACAAAATGCAAACGATGCGCGCATTTGGTTGGATGCAAGATACATTGATTTGGAAACTGGAGAAAAAATTACATCGGAAAAATTACAGCAATTATACGAGCAAGAAAAAAAGAGAAAACGTTCAGGTTTTGTTTTTGAAGAATTAGGTCCTGACAATATTGGTGGTAGAACACGCGCTATCTTAATTGATAGAACTTTACCCAATTTAATTTGGGCAGGTGGTGTATCAGGTGGTTTATTTGTATCATACAACAGTGCAAATACTTGGCAACGAGTAGATGATTTCCCAGGATTACCTTATATTTCGTCGATGACACAAACTCCTGATGGGACTACTTTTGTTGGTACGGGTATGTCTGCAGCTGGATCTGATCAATGGACTGGGAATGGTTTGTATTACAAATTGGTAGGTTCTGATCAATGGCAAGTTGTCCCAGGTACATCAAGTTTTTCCATTATTGAAGAGGTTGTTTCTTCAGATGTTAATAATACAGTTTTCTTTGCAACAGTTTCTGGTTTGAAAAAGTGGACTGTTGGTGATGCAACAATTTCTTCTGTTTTTGTTGCTTCTGGAAACTGTAGTTCCTTGCAAATGTCAAAAGATGGTCAAGTAATTGTTACCACGGTTGGATCATCTAACAAAACTTATGTTTCTAATAATGCAGGTGCTTCTTTTACCGATATGTCAGGTACCTTTCAATCTAATAAGATCCCTGCAGGGGCGCAACGTGTTGAATATGCAATTTCACCAACAAAAAATTCATCTGACATGTATTCTTTGTATGCTGTTAGAACGGGTGGTAACTTAGTTGGTATGCACGTTTCTCACGATAATGGTAATACATGGCATCGTTTTGTTGGTGCTTCTGGAACTCCAAGTAATTTAGATATTTATAGAGATCAAGGTACTTATAATTCTGTTGTGTCTGTTGCACCAAATGACCCTGAAAGAATTTTAATCGGTGGAATCGATGTTTGGGAATGGAAACAAACCGTAAATAACCCTCCTGCTGGTGGATTTGAGCAACTATCACTTTGGTTTTTGAATCCAACAAGTCCTTCTTATGTGCATGCTGATAACCATGAAATGAAATGGGATAAAAATAATAGACTGTACATTGGTAATGATGGTGGTATTGGTGTTTCTGATGATCTTGGTGCTACTTATTTCCCAGCAAATCGCGGATATAATGTTACTCAATTTTATGGTATCGCTATGGATAGAAATGGCGCTGTAATGGGGGGATCACAAGACAATGGTACATTATACAATGATTATTCGAACTCTACTTATCAGGAGTTTTCTCAAGTAAATGGAGGTGATGGTTTTGAATGTGAAATCTCATTTTTTAATCCTAATGTAATGTTTAGCTCTATTTATTACAATTCAATTTCAAGAAGTGGTGATAGAGGTCAAAGTTTTAGCTCTTTTGAGCCTAACTTTCCTGGTACTTATGGACCAACGGGAACAGCTAGTGCTGCACATCCATTTCACACAGAATTTGTTTTAGCTGAATATTACGATGAGAATTCTGAGGATTTAGTTTCCTTTATGCCTAAAAAAGATTATGCAGCAGGTGCAACAGTTCGAGTTCCAAGTATGGCAACTGGTGATACTATTAATTATGTAACTCCTACTGCGCTGTACTATGATGATACTGTTTATGCAAATGCAAATTTGACAAGAACGGATTATAAAGTAAGAAATGGTTTGACTGGTGTATTAATTGATTTAGGTCAAAATTCATTTACCACAATTTATAACGCAAGTGGGGCTGCAAGTCCAGTAGCTGTTGGTGATACTATTTTGGTTAATGGAACTACCGAAGTTTTTGTTTCAGAAGTTGAAGCTTACCAACACTACTTCGCTAAAAATCCTGCTACTAATGAAGTATTTGATTTAAGAGAAGAAGAACTAGGTTACAATGTTTCTTGGGATACTATTGATGTTGTTGATCCTTTTCAATCTTGGTTCATTGTTTATACTGGAGCAAGTAATGGTGAGATTTGGGGAACTAGAGATGCCTTAAGACTTGCAAAAGACGCACAATGGGTTAAGTTAGCAACTGGTTTAGGCTTTGGAAGTGTAGATGTAGAGTTTTCAAAAGATTTAAATTACTGTTTTGTTAGTTGTGGATCTAAAGTATATAGATTAGATGGAATGGGAAGTATGTATTCTCAAAATCCTACTTTTGCAACAGATGCAGCAAGTATTACCAAAAAGCAAATTTCTGCGCAAAACTGTGAAGGTATTGCCTTGAATCCTAACAACCCAAATGATTTAATCTTATTACAAGGATTTAGTGGTTCGATCACGAGATCTGCAAATGCTACTGCAGCAGGAACAGTTACTTTTACTCCTTTGACTTCTTTAGGAGTTGGTGCTTACGATGCTATTATTGACAGAATTGACCCTGATCTAATTGTAGTTGGAACGGCATTTGGTGTTAAAGTTTCAGAAAATGGTGGTGGTTCATGGCAAGATGCTTCTGAAGGTTTCAATGATGTTCCAGTTTTTGAGGTTAGACAAAACTGGAGATCTTGGGATGAAGGTTGTAAAGCTACAGGTGAAATTTACCTTGGTACTTTTGGTAGAGGAATTTGGGTTTCTACTTCATTTGTAGGTGTTGGTGATAATGATGATGAAAAATTAAAATCTCTTAACACCAAACTAAAAGTTTATCCAAACCCAACGAGAGACAACGCTACCATTTCATACAATCAATTAAAGAATGGAAATGTCTCTGTCAAAGTTTACAATTTAGCAGGTGTTTTAGTAAAAACAATTGAATTGAAAAATGTAGAAAAAGGCAGCCAATCAATTAATTTAGATACTGATAATTTACCAAATGGTACTTATGTAATTAAATTAATGAGTAACACAGTTAATGAATCAGTGAAGTTTATCAAAATGTAATTGATTTAAAATAAATTTTAAAAGTCGTTAGTCTTCGGATTAGCGACTTTTTTTTGCTTAATACTTTCGTTTTTATCTTGATTCTAAGGATTAAAATTCTAACTTTGTAAAAAAATTCTTTAGTGGAATTTTTTGGTTTTAGAAATAATAATTTTTACAAAAATATGAGTTCATTCGACGTTACAATCATTGGTTCTGGTCCTGGTGGATATGTTGCTGCAATTAGATGCGCACAATTAGGTTTGAAAACTGCTTTAATTGAAAAATACGACACTTTAGGTGGTACTTGTTTAAATGTAGGTTGTATTCCTTCAAAGGCATTGTTGGATTCTTCTGAACATTTTCATAATGCAAAGCATAATTTCGAGGAGCACGGAATTAATCTTTCCAACTTAAAGGCTGACATCAAACAAATGGTGAAACGTAAGGGAGAGGTTGTGGCACAAACTTGTAATGGAATCAAATTTTTGATGGATAAGAATAAAGTTACTGTTTTTAATGGTATCGGTTCTTTTGTTTCCAAAACACAAGTTCAAGTTACTGATAAAGATGGCAAGACTGAAATATTAGATTCCAAAAACATTATTATCGCTACTGGTTCAAAGCCGAATTTTTTCCCAGGAATGGAGCCAGATAAAAAACGTATAATTACCTCAACAGAAGCTTTAAAGTTGGATGAAATTCCTAAAAAAATGCTTGTAATCGGTGGTGGAGTTATTGGTTTGGAATTAGGTTCTGTTTACGCTCGATTAGGAACAGAAATTGAAGTGATTGAGTTTGCAAATACGATTATCCCTACAATGGATTTGACTTTAGGAAAAGAACTAACTAAGGTTTTGAAAAAAGAAGGTTTTAAATTTAATTTAGAGCATAAAGTACAATCTGTTGTGAATAATGGTAAATCTGTCACCTTGAAAGCTTTGAACAAAAAAGGGGAAGAAGTTACTTTTGAAGCCGATTATTGTTTGGTAGCAGTAGGTAGAAAAGCATTTACAAAGGGTTTAAATATCGAAAATGCTGGTTTGTCAGTAAATAAAAGAGGGCAAGTCGAAACAAATGCGCACAAGCAAACTTCTGTATCAAACATCTATGCAATCGGTGATGTTACTGAAGGTCCAATGTTGGCTCATAAAGCTGAGGAAGAAGGTGTGTATGTTGCAGAAATTATTGCTGGACAAAAACCTCATATTAATTATAATTTGATTCCAGGTGTAGTTTACACGTGGCCAGAAGTTGCTGCTGTTGGAAAAACGGAGGAAGAATTAAAAGCTGGTGGAGTAGAGTACAAAGTTGGTTCTTTCCCTATCAAAGCATTAGGAAGAGCGAGAGCAAGTATGGATATTCAAGGATTAATTAAAATTTTAGCGGATAAAAACACGGATGAAGTTTTAGGTGTTCACATGATTGCACCACGAGCTGCTGATTTGATTATGGAAGCGGTTGTTGCCATGGAATTTAGAGCATCAGCTGAAGATATTGCACGTATTTGTCATCCTCATCCTACCTATTCTGAAGGAGTAAAAGAAGCAGCATTGGATGCTACAGAGGCAAGAGCATTACATATTTAATAAAATATTCTAATAATTCGTGAAGGGCTTAACATTTAGGCCCTTTGCTTGTTATAGTATAGTAAATAAAAGAAACAGAATGAAATAAGCCATAGTAAGATCCGTCACGATGAAGGTTAATGCTTATTGGCGATTCACTTCGTGGCTGCTTACGCGGTCCATATGACTAAAAAAAACAATTAAACACATATGAAAAAAACGGGCGTACTTTTAATTCAATTGGGAACACCAGATAGTCCTTCAACAAGTGATGTGAAAAGGTATTTAAGTGAATTTTTAAATGACCCACGTGTTATTGATATTCCTTGGTTGCCAAGAAAATTATTAGTGAATGGAATTATTGTTCCATTTAGAGCT
The DNA here is from genome assembly GCA_044348665.1 of Crocinitomicaceae bacterium. Lineage (GTDB taxonomy): Bacteria > Bacteroidota > Bacteroidia > Flavobacteriales_D > Crocinitomicaceae > M2408. Next base: position 6,229 of record JBIKSI010000013.1, on the reverse strand, counting down.
CCAAAATCAGCAAAGATTTACAAAGAACTTTGGAAAGTGGGAAATGGAGTTTCACCTCTATTAACTCACACTCAAACTGTTCAAAAATTGTTACAGAATGAATTGAAAGATTCGAATGTTACCGTTGAAATGGCAATGCGATATCAAAATCCTTCGTTGGATTCAGTACTTGAACGCATGCATAAAGCGAATTATGACCAAATTGTTATTATTCCTTTGTTCCCACAATATGCAAGTGCGTCGACTGGCTCAGCTGTAGAAAAAGCAATGAATATTATTCGTAAATGGTGGGTGATTCCAGAAATTAAAATTGTTTCGCAATTTTACGATCATGAAGGTTACATCAATTCTATCGTTGATAGAGCAAAAGCATTTGACTTAAAAGAGTACGATCACGTTCTATTTTCTTACCACGGTTTACCAGAAAGACAAGTAGATAAAGTTTACAACGACGGATTATGTTCTGATCAACCTTGTGAAAATGAAATCAATGAGCACAATACCTATTGTTATAAAGCTACAAGTTATGCCACGACAAGGTTAATTGCTGCAAAAATGGGTCTAAAAGAGGAAGATTACACCGTTTGTTTTCAATCTCGATTGGATAAAAAATGGTTAACTCCTTTTTCAGATAAAGTTGTTGAAGAATGGGGAAAAAAAGGAGCGAAAAAATTATTAGTTTTTAGTCCAGCTTTTGTGGCAGATTGTTTGGAGACTATCATTGAAATTGGTGAAGAATACCAAGAAATTTTCCACGAAAACGGAGGCGAAAAAGTGCAATTGGTTCCAAGTTCAAACGATCATCCTGAATTTATTGCCTGCTTGAAAGATTTAGTGGTGAAAAGATTGTAATTAGAAAATATTGATATTTCAAAATATAATCCAACAAAAAAGGAGCTAAAAAGCTCCTGTACAAAAAAATCTTAATATATAATATTCGATAAGTTTAGCTAGTTAAGCCAATCTTACGTCTACTGCATTTAATCCTTTTTTTCCGTCTTGAAGTTCAAACGTAACTGCATCGTTCTCGTTAATTTTGTCAACTAAACCTGAAACGTGTACAAAATACTCTTTGTTTGTCTCTTCCTCTTTAATGAAACCAAATCCTTTTGTTTCATTAAAAAATTTTACTGTTCCTTTATTCATAATGCAATATTAATGAAAAGAATGTAAATAAAAAAATTTTTTTCAACTCAATTTTTTTTTCCTTAACTTTACATAAAATTAACTGTTCAATCAAATGATAGAAAAAATAAAAAAATATTTACCCTATTTCGTCGATGTTTGGCAGTATTTGGTCATAATATTAATTTTTATAATCGCTGCAATCTTTATTCTCTAAATGAAAAGCTCTTGGATTATTTGTCTTTCTTTTTTTGTAAACTTGAGTATTGCTCAATATAATCCAAGTTTGCATATAGATTCTTTGTCACACCTAAATTATGTGCAATTGCATAACACTTACTTGAATGATGTTTGGGGACATGTAGATGAATTAGGAAATGAATACGCATTGGTTGGGGCAAGGAAAGGAACTTCAGTCGTGGATGTAAGTAATCCTTCTAATCCAGTTGAAGTTTATTGGGAACCTGGTGAAGAATCCATTTGGCGAGACATCAATACTTGGCAAAATTTTGCTTACGTGACAACTGAGGCCGAAAGTGGATTACTAATTCTTGATTTGAATTCTTTGCCCAATGTTTCCGGAATTACAAGTAGGTATTACACAGGTCCAAGCGGAAATGAATGGCAGTCTGCTCACACGCTGTACATAGATTCTGCTGGCTACGCTTATATTTTTGGAGCCAATCGTGGAAATGGTGGGGTAATAATATTGGACATTCATACAGATCCATTGAATCCTATTGAAGTGGGAGTTTTTGACGATTGGTATTGCCATGATGGATATGTTCAAAATGATACCATGTATTTAGCTCATATTTCTGATGGTTTTATTTCAATTGTGGATATAAGCAATCGATCAAATCCTATTTTATTGGGGACAAAAACCACACACAATACTTTTTCACATAATATTTGGACAACTGAGGATGGAAAATATGCTTTTACTACTGACGAAGTATCAGGAGCATTTGTTGGTTCTTATGATATCACAGATCCTTCAAATATTGTTGAGTTGGATTTGATACAAAATTCTCCTGGTTTAGGTGTAATCCCTCACAATGTGCATTACATGGATAGTTTTTTGGTTACAAGTTATTATTCCGATGGCGTGGTGGTTTTTGATGCAAGTCGTCCAAATAATTTAATAAAGGTTGCTGAATTTGATACCTATCCAACAAGAACCACAGGTTTCGATGGATGTTGGGCCTCCTATCCTTTTTTACCCTCTGGAATTATTTTAGCCGCTGATATAACTGATGGACTTTTTATTTCTAATCCAACGTACATTCATGCGGGATATTTGGAGGGTGAAGTTAGAAATCAAGTAACTAACGAACTTTTGAGCAATGTTAAGATTACAATCGAAGGCAATGAGCACATCGAATACTCAAAAAATGACGGAAAATTTGCGACAGGAATAGTTGGTTCCCAAACCAAAAATCTTACTTTTTTTAAAGTTGGTTTTTATCCAAAAACACTTTCAATAAATTTTATAGAATCACAAGTTGAAAACTTAAATGTTTTTTTAGAACCAATCCCTCAGTTTTCACTCAAAATTAAGGTGAAAAAAGCTGATGATAATTCTTCAATTTTTGGAGCTGATGTGCGATTAAAAAGTGATTTGACTGTGGATGAAAAGCAAACAAATGGAATAGGTGAGGCAGTTTTTTCACTTTATTACGAAGAAGAATATGAAGTTTTTATAGGGAAATGGACGTTTAAAACTAAATGTTTAAGTCAACTTATAAATCAAACAACTGGAGAATTAGTTTTTTCTTTGGATAAAGGAATACAAGATGATTTCACATTTGATAATGGGTGGACAAGTTTTTCCAGCGAAGCAGTGCAAGGATTTTGGGAAAGAGGAAAGCCTAATGCAACTTCTACAAATACAGCTCCTGGTATCGATTCAGAATTAGATTGTGGAGAAAATGCATTTGTAACGGGAAATAATCCAAATTTAAATCCTGATTTTGACGAAGTGAAGGGTGGTGCTGTTTTTCTTTATTCCCCCGTTTTTGATTTGTCTGATGGAACCACTCCGTATTTGCATTATGAAAGGTGGTTTTACAATAACTACGGACCGCTTTTAATTGATGATACATTAGAAATTTACGTTTCAAACGGAATAACAAAAACAAGAATTGATTTCCAAGCAAAAGAGGATTCTAGCTTTTTCAAGTGGCATAAAAAAAGTTTTTACCTTCCAGATTATATTGCTCTTACTTCGTCCATGCAAATTCAAATTGAAGTGAGTGATTACGATCCAAATGTAAACATAACAGAGGCAGGTTTCGATAATTTTTTCATGGATTCTATTGATCAATTTTCAGCTCCCGTTCCTGAGATTTCTTCCAATCTAAAAATATTTCCTAATCCATTTACCTCAAAAGTAATGATTGAAAATACTAAATCGAATCAGGTTTGGGATTTATTTGACATGCAAGGAAAAATTATTTTTTCAATCCAATCTGAACAACAAAAACTTGAATTGGATCTATCACAACTTAATAATGGAATCTATTTTCTTAAATCTGAAAATTTTGTTTATAAACTCGTGAAAAATTAGTTTTTTAAAGTTTATCTAGCTTTTCATCTATAATTAATTTCAAAAATGTATTTTTGTATAAATTATCTCAAAATTGGAATACAATACTCAAATATCAATCGTAATCCCATTATTTAACGAGGACGAGTCCTTAAAAGAACTTCATTCTTGGATTGTGGACGTGATGAAACATAATAATTTGTCTTATGAAGTGATTTTCGTAGACGATGGAAGTAAAGATAAATCTTGGAAAATTGTTGAAGAATTAAAAGAAATTGATTCCAATGTAAAAGGAATTAAATTTCAACGCAATTATGGCAAATCTGCTGCGCTTCAAAAAGGTTTTGAACTTGCAAGCGGTCGTGTTGTAATTACAATGGATGCTGATTTACAAGATTCTCCAGATGAAATTCCAGAACTTTATAGGATGATTATTGAACAAGATTTTGATTTAGTTTCAGGCTGGAAAAAGAAAAGATATGATCCAATTACCAAAACAATTCCGACTAAATTGTATAATTGGACTGCAAGAAAGTTAACTGGAATTTATTTGCATGACTTCAATTGTGGATTAAAAGCCTACAAAAACGAGGTGGTAAAAAGTATTGAAATTTATGGAGACATGCACCGATACATCCCACCACTAGCTAAATTTGCTGGATTTAATAAAATTGGTGAAAAGGTTGTTATTCACCAAGCAAGAAAGTACGGAACGACAAAATTTGGCTTAAATCGCTTTTTAAATGGTCCTCTTGACTTACTTTCAGTTGTTTTCATGGGTAAATTTGGGAAAAAGCCAATGCATATTTTTGGAGCAATTGGAGCTTTGATGTTTTTTATTGGATTTGCCTTGTTTTTTTACATGGCGGTTGATAAATTGTTTATTGACAAAACAGCAAAATTATTAGCGCAGAGAACTGAATTTTTCATCGCTTTGGTATGTATGATTCTTGGTGTTCAATTTTTTCTTGCCGGATTTATTGGTGAATTAATTGGTAGAAATTCTTCCACTAGAAATAGTTATTTGATCGAAAAGGAAATCTAAATTTTATGTCGCAGTTTGAAATTGACAAATCGTGGACGCTTTTTTTGGATCGAGATGGAGTAATTAATACCCGAAAAATGGGTGATTATGTTTATTCGGTAGAAGAATTTGAATTTTTACCCAAAGTCAAGGAGGCAATCGCATATTTTTCAACGATTTTTTCAAGAATTATTGTAGTAACCAATCAACAAGGAATTGGCAAAAACAAAATGACGGAATGTAACCTTTTGGAAATCCATCGTTATATGCTCGAAGAAATTCAAAAGGTCGGAGGAAAAGTTGATCAAGTTTATTTCGCTCCAGAATTGAAATCCGATGTTCATTCTACACGCAAACCAAAACCAGATATGGCTTTGAAGGCAAAGAATGATTTTCCAGAAATAATTTTTGAAAAATCAATTATGGTGGGAGACACTGATTCAGACATTGAATTTGGAAGAAATCTTGGTATGAAAACTGTAAGGATACTTTCCGAGGAAGAGATTTGTGTAGAGGCCGATTTGAATGTTGCAAGTTTATATAAATTAATAGAAATATGGGGAAAATAAGTTTTTCGGCATTGATTTTTTTAGCTCTTAACTGTTTGAGTGTATTTTCACAAGTCAATCAAGTGGATGCAAAAGGGAAGAAACAAGGTAAGTGGGAGAAAACTTATCCAGAAAGCCGTGCTTACGAATATAAAGGACAATTTAAGGACGATAAACCTGTAGGAACTTTTTATTACTTCTATCCTTCAACAAAAAAGAAAGCAATTGTTGTGCACGATGAAAAAACGAGTCGCTCAGTTGCAAATTTATACCATGAATCTGGCGTTCCACTTGCCTTCGGGATTTACAAAAACCAGAAAAAAGACAGCGTATGGACACATTATGGTCCCTCAGGAAAATTGAGTTTTAAAGAAACATACAAAGATGGTAAATTAAATGGTAAAAAAACCATTTATTATGTTCCCGAATTGGTAGATGATAAGTCCCAAAATGTAGCGATGATTGAAAATTACGTTAATGATGTAAAGCATGGGGATGTAACAGAATACTTTGATGATGGAACCATAAAATCTACTGGAAAATATGAAAATGGAATTAAAGTTGGGAAGTTTATAACAAACCATACTAACGGCAAACCGATGTTATCAGAGAATTATAAAAATGGAAAATTACATGGGTACATGATTGGTTATGATGAGACTGGTAAGATTTTAGGCAGACGATATTATAAAAACGGTGATGAATTGCGTGACAAAGCACTTGAAAAATGGTTGAAATATTGTAAGGATAATAAAATTGATCCGAATAAGTGATGGCACATTATTAATATAGTTTTACTTCCCCAAAAAATAATATGGTATTGAAATTTTGTTCCATCTTAATAATTCTTTTCCCTTTACTTAGGGTCTGCTGAAAAAGTCAGACCCTAATTTGAACTAGATTTGAGTATTTCCTATTAGAAAAATAATTTTGGTGAATACTCAAAATTTTTGAAAGGATAATTTTTAGGCAATACTGTACTAG
>JBIKSI010000219.1:0-3463 GCA_044348665.1 Crocinitomicaceae bacterium | reverse complement strand
ACAATTTGATGGTAAACAATCTTTGTCAAAAAATCAAGAATTACTTTATATAGATTTACAATCATCTTCTGATTTTGAAATTCATTCTAATTTCATTAAAGTTGCTGAGCTTGCTTTTTTTAGTAAATATTTTGTTAAATATACTAAAGGTGTCGTTTATAATGTTTTTAGTAGATTTCCTCAAGTTTATAAAAATTACAGAAGGAATGAATTATTGAATGACAATACAACTTGGAATCGAACAATATTGGATGCAATAATCAATGATCCAAAAGAACGCAATAAAAGAATTCATCCAAATGAACATGCCTTTCTAATTTACTTTGCAAATAAATTAGTGGTAGAAACTCGTAAAATCTCAAAACCAAGGTTTGAGCAATTGAATCACTCATACATAGAGGCTTTTCTTGAGATTGCTTGTCCAGTGATAGGTATTGATGAAGCAACGGATTTTCATATTATTGATTTGATAGCAATGGAGAGCTTAAAACATCCAGAAATTTCATCAGTTACTTATTCAGGTGATTTAATGCAACGATTGACAAAAGATGGTATTCGTAAATGGGAAGAGCTTAAGCCATTCATTAAAAATTTTCAAATCAATGAATTAAAAATATCATATCGTCAAAGTCCTACATTGTTAGCAGTTGCTAATAAAATCTATGAAAAAGCTATTGGTCATTCTTCAATATATGAAAGTTTTACTGATAAAGACCCATTAGAACCAGCGCCTTTATTTTTTGAGAACGAAAATGAGTTTGTAAAAATAGAATGGCTTGCAGATCGTATTGTAGAAATCTATCAAGCTTATGGTCAAATGATTCCTTCAATTGCAATCTTTTTACCTCCTAATGAAGACTTAAGTCGCTTTTCTAAAATACTTGGTCAATTAGATTTACTGTGTGATATTGGAATTAATGTTGTCCCGTGCGAAAACGGTCAAATACTAGGAGATAAAAACTCAGTTAGAGTTTTCTCAATTGATTACGTAAAGGGCTTGGAATTTGAAGCGGCATTTTTTCATAATATTGACAATTTATTTGAAGGTAAGAAAATAAGTAAAATGGAAGAAGACCTCTTACTCAAAAACATATATGTAGGTTTATCTCGTGCTGCATTTTATTTAGGTGTTACATGTTCGGATTCAAATAGAATTGGCTTTATATCTGAAGCTTTTTCGAGAGATAAATTAACTTGGTCATTAATGAATTAAAACTTTAATTTTTATTACTTTTCAAAACTTATATTTATGGAAGTAGGTGATTATTATAACAATATTTTATGTGAATCTTTTCTTGACCCTGAGACTGGAAGAGTTCGGATTAGGACAATAAAATGTCCAGCTTTGCCAAATTCATTAATGGTAGAATCTTTGAAGAAATTTAGAGAATTAAATCGTTATCATTTGGGTACAAAGTTTACCACTAAAAATATAAAAATCTGCAAAAAGCCAGATGGTAGAATATATGCACGTGCAGAAGGTCAAATGTTATATCCACTTGCTTAAAATTACTTGGCTGCTTTAATCGCCCTACAATTTCAAGTTTTACGCTGAACTTAACGAAGTGTTTCCACCTAGAAAATTCATTTTCAATTGCCATCCCAAGAGCTTCTTAGGTCGCTTTGGCATGTCCTTTCAATCGGTTTTTCACTTAGATAAGCTTTCAACTTTCGCCTCAGCAGAACAAAACAAATTGGTTCGTGGTATATCACAAGTTCAGTTTATTTTTCTACCTATTTATTTTTTAAGTATTCATCAGATAATAAACACCTTCACTAAATAATTCTTTCAAATATTCAGGATTTTTTTCCAAAAATGGAATAACCACAAGTTTTTCATACTTAGCAATTAAGCCTTTTTTAATCAATTTTTTATCTTTTACTTCGTATTTTAGATAGTTGTAAATTAATATATCTTCTCTCCTTTTGGGGTTTAAATTAAATGTATCAACATCGACGTACTTATTGTAAATATTAAAAAAAGAATCATTTCTTTTAACAACTTTCTTTTTGAATTCACTATTGAATGCTTTCACTTTTTCCTCATCTAAGTGAGCTAAGGTAGCAAAGTATAATATAAATTTAGGCGAATATTTCATTGTATATCTAGATTATTAGTTTATTTCTTTTAGTCTTTTCACAATATCTTCATGGTACTTTTTGTCTAGTCGCAACATTATGGGAGGAAACAATCCAAGCCATTCATCATCCAACTCTCTAAAATAGTTTGTTGCACATTTTAATAAAATATTGTTTATTTATTTACAAATCAACCACATACTTCTGTTTGTCCTAGCCACACTCCAAATCCCAAGTAATATCGCAGAATTTTTTAACGATTTCGAAATCTTTTTTCTCAATCTTAATGTTCAAATCATTATCCAGAAAGATATAGTCTTCAGTTTCTTTACATGACCTGTCGTCTAAAATCCCTAAGTTAAAATTGAATAACTTATCAATTAAATCTTGGTGTTTTAATTTCCACAAACAAGGCGTTAAGTTTTCGTTATCATCAATATTTTCATATTCATCCAAAGCGATTTTACATTCAGCAGAGTAGGGTAAGTAATCCAACAAATCTTCTATTTGCAAAAACAAATTACTCCAGTTATTGGCTATCCTATATAAATCTCGACTTACTTTGATATAATTTTTATGTTGCAATTCAAAATGTAAACTTTGGATATTTAAGTAACTCAAAATTCGGGTCCTATACATTTCTACTATTTCCTCATTTTCTTTTACTTTAAGTTCAAGTTCAAAATAAATTTCATTTTTAATGAAGTTCTGATACTCGTCTACGTACACTTTAAAATTGTAAGTATGTTTGTCATTTACTCCTAGTTCAGCACAAGTAAATTTCTTACAATACCACATATTTACCACTTCATCCGTTCCCTTTACTAGTTCAAAAGTTACTGCGAAATTGAAATACGTTTCACCGAAAAAACAATAACTTTTGAATTCTTTATTATCATTATAAAACGGTCTTCCTAGCCAAGCTGTCGGTAAAAAAACTTCCTCGTAATACTTCTTATTTTCTAGTAATTCTAGTTTTCTAATGTTTAGAAGAGGATTTAGGTTTCCATCAAATGTCAACGCGTCAATTAACTCTCTTTTATTCAAATAATCATCAACACCTTCATATAATTTGTTAGAAATTGTTGCCTCCACTTCAAAAACCTTAATGTTCGGGTAATTTATAAGGTTCTGCCTTGCATCATTCAATTTTTCGATAAAAATATCAATGGGTAAATCATTCAAAGTATCAAACTTTGAACATAAAATCTGTAATTGTTCAAGTTCATTATTTTGTATCAGTTCAATAGTTTCTTTGATGTTCATGTCCTTATGCTATTAGTTTTTTTCTTCTGTTATTTTCACCCTTCATTTCTAAAAATTGATATGCCACCATTCGAGGGTGCATGCAGTTGCTTTAAATTTAATCATTAGCTCTAATTCT
>JBIKSI010000246.1:0-3464 GCA_044348665.1 Crocinitomicaceae bacterium | reverse complement strand
TCCCTCTCAAACTCGCGCGCTTCCTCCCCGCTCATCGGCCCGCCCTGCAGCTGCAGACTCCTCATCGACGCCTCCGACAACCCATCCCCATACGCCGCATCCTTCCAACACAGATAACGCTTCGCCGCCACATGCAGCCGGCACGCATCGGCAATCTCCTCCACAAACAGCCCCTTCAGCTTCTCATACCCAATGTCCTCATGCCGCGCGTCCACTCCTTCGTCCGCAATGCGTTCACCCAACCGATGGCACAGATGCCCGTAATCATGCAGCAGCGCCGCCGCCACCACCTCCAGTGGCTCGCCCGCCTCCTCCGCAAACACCGCACACTGCAACGCATGCTCCAACTCAGTCACATCCTCACCATAATGCAGGTGCCCGTGCTCGCGATACGTTCGCAGCACATCATCAAGGGTCGTCGGATTCATCCACGCCACCCTTGATCCGCAATTGCCACCCGAAAGCACTTTCAGGCAACAACTCCGTGACATTCACCCACCCACCGAAACCGACACCCGCGCCCACCGACGGGTCGCCGCCAGCGCAAATCCTTCCTCCAGCCTCCCCAGCGGAACCGGCGGACTCACCAGACTCCCCCACGGCAGCCTCGATTCCTTCAGAAACGCCACCGCCCGATCCAGATGACGCGGCGCATAATTGTGAAACCCGCGCATCACCACACACCCGCGCACAATCGCCTCGCCCGTAATCCCCAGCACCGAATCAGGATGCACCATCCCGACAAAATGATAGTGCCCTCCAGGCCGCAGCATCCTCATGCCATCCCCGACCACCGACGGCACCCCCGCCGCCTCAACCACCAGATCCACACTCTTCCCCCTCACTTCCTCACTCAGCACCGCCTCGCCCCCGAACTCCGCCACCCGCGCAAGTCGCTCCTCATCCGTGTCCACCACCATCACCCTTCCAACCCCGGCCTCCCGCAGCAGCGCACAACCATGCAGCCCCAGCAATCCCGCCCCCTGCACCACCGCCACCCGGCACACCCGCGGCAAATGCTCGGTCACATTCGCCATCGTTGCTAGCGAACAATTCACCGACGCCGCCACCGCATCATCAATCCCATCATCAACCTCCACAAGATGCGTGCCCGCGCGGAGCACAATGTGCGTCGCATAACTCCCGTGCAGCCCGCTCCCTTCATGCACCGTCGCATGCCCATACTTGAATACCTTCGCGCACTTCTGCGGCAGATCCCACTCCCCACACGCCTCGCAATGCCCGCAACTGTCCGCCGAACTCCACGTCACCCGACGCCCCATCCACCCCTCGCGACCAGCACCCGCCGCCACCACCCGCCCCACACCTTCATGCCCCAGCACACACGGCGTCGGTTCCTCGCGTCTCCCGGAGTACGTGTGCAGATCCGATCCACAGATCGTCGCCAGCACAATCTCCACCACTAGCTCACCAGCCTCCAGCCTCTCCGGCAACGGCAGCTCCACCAACCGGATCGGTTCACCCGCACGATCGAATATCGCCGCCCGCGCCTTCATGCCCCTCGCGCTTCCAGCCATCCCGGCAGTTCCGCAACACTCTTCAGCACCACGTCCGCTCCAGCCTCCAGCAACCGCTGCTCCGCCTTCCAGATCCGCCCCTGCCGCTCCTCCGCACCTAACGCATCCAGCGCCTCACGCCCTAACCCCACTTCATTCCCGCACTCGCTCAGCCCGATGCACATCATGCCCGCATTGCACCCTTCCCTCATGTCCGCTGGAGTGTCGCCAATCTTGATCGTCCCTGCCATCGGATAAACCCCCAGCCGCTCCGCAATCCGGAAACACGCCCACGGCGCAGGCCGTCCCTGCGAAACTTCATCCGCACACACCAGCACCTCAGTCACCACTCCCGACGCACGGGCCAGAGGCTCTAGCACATCCATCATCGCCCGCGTGTATCCCGTCGTACTCCCGATCCGCACTCCCCGCTCCCGCAGCCACTCCATCGCCTCCACCACCCCCGGAATCACCGCCGCATGCAACGGCAGCTCCGCCGGCAGCAACTCCGCAAAATCCTCGTAAATCGTCTGCACCATCGCCTCGTCCGGCTCCCGCCCCATCTGCCGCCGCACCCGCTCCGCCACCTCGGGATAATGCAGAATCTCACGCACATGGTCCCGCTTGTGCGAACCCATCGGCCCCCGCGCCGTCTCGTCGCTGATCGGAAGGCCCGCGTTCTCAAACGCCCGGCAGAACGCCGCCAGCGGCGCACAGCAACCGAAGTCCACTAGCGTTCCAGCCCAGTCGAAAATAATCAGTTCAGGCAGTTTCACGTGTTCCATGATTGTATCGTCCTCATCGCCAGTCCCCAGCTCAGCGTCATCCCCAGCCCACCCATCGCCGTCACCATCGTCACCCGCTCCCTCGGCTCAAGCACCACCTGCGTCTGCCCGATCCGACTCTTCAGATACGTCCCCTGCCAGCGCATCGCGATGCGCAGATCTGGAATCACCGCAAAGTCCCTCAGCGCCCCCAGAATCAACTCGTCCACCTCCGGTCGGCTCCCCACCGGCAGATCCATGCCGTACTCGTGCGAATCCCCGATCGTCAGCGTCCCGTCCTGATGCTGCGCCGCAATCACATGCACTCCCCATCGATGATGCTCCGGCAGTTCCGCCTCCAGCCGACTCCGCAACCTCGCCGTGCTCGGACAATCCCGGAACGCCGGATAATGACAAAGCGTCAGGTCACTCACAAAAATCGCCCCGAGATCAAAGCCCCCCGGCTGCGGCACCGTCCGCATCATCTGCAACCGGCACGGCTGAATCTGCGCCGCCTCCAGTTCCTCCGGGAAAAACAACCGCATCTCCTCACCCGCAGCAATCACCAACTGATCAAACCCGAACGTCCGCCCGTCCGCCGTGTCCACCCGGTCCCCATACACCTTCACCACAGGCGTCCCGAAATGAATCACCACCCCCAGCCCCCTCGCATACTCCGCCAATGCCGGAATCGCCGTCGGCGTGTGCAGCACAGCTTCCTCCCGACTCAGCAACGCCCCGCGCAATCCATTAGGATTCGCCGCCGGATACCGCCCCACCACCTCCCCAGCCTCCAGCAACTCAAAGTCCCCGCGACCCCCGCCAAACTCGCTCAGCACCCCCCACGCCTCCTCCCGATACGCCAGACTCAACGATCCCTGCCCACCGCACCAGATCCCCGCCGCCGCCGCAATTTCCTTCCAGCGCTTCACCCCGTATAGCGCCTGATCCCGCTCCGGCCCGAACGCACACCCGATCGGCCACAACGTCCCGAAATTGCGCACCGACGCCCCCAGCGCCCGACCATCCCGCTCCAAAACCGTCACCTCATATCCCGCCTCCCGCGCCGTCACCGCATGCGTCAACCCAATCACTCCCGCACCAATGATGAGAACTCGCTGTGTCGCCATGAAAGTAGGTTTGCCTCCCCACCTGTGCCCCGCCTCCCGCCATTGTCCAGCGC
>JBIKSI010000218.1:0-3493 GCA_044348665.1 Crocinitomicaceae bacterium | reverse complement strand
ACTGTTCGCGTAGAATCCAAAGATGTGGATAAAGTAGAATTAATATCTCGTGAGATCACTGAGTTAATAAACCAAGACATTGAATTAGAATCATTTGAACCAGATTATTACTATACTAAATTAGCAGAATTAAAATTGAAAATGATCGAAAATGCAACTAAAGATGCAAAGGAAAGAGCAGAAAAGATTGCAGTTAATGCTGGAAGTTCATTGGGTTCTTTAAAAAATGCAACTATGGGTGTTATTCAAATTACGGCGAAAAATTCTGCAGAAGATTATAGCTGGGGAGGATCATTTAATACTAGTTCAAAAATTAAAACGGCAACGATCACCATTCGCTTAGAATACAATATCGATTAAGTAGCCGAAATTATTGATTTTTTTATTTTCAAATTAACGCTTAAAATAAAAATAAAATACTAATTTTACGAACGCAAAAATTAATAAAATGAATTTACACGAATATCAAGGGAAATCAATTTTAAGCAAGTATGGTGTTGCTGTGCAACGTGGAGTTGTTGTTGATCAAGTAGAAAATGCAGTTGAAGCTGCTAAAAAACTTACTGAAGAAACGGGAACTGGTTGGTATGTTGTTAAAGCACAAATTCATGCTGGAGGTAGAGGTAAAGGTGTTGTGGAAGAAACTGGATCACACGGAGTTGTACTTGCAAAAGGAATCGACCAAGTAGAGGAGAAGGTAAAAGGAATTTTAGGAGGGCATTTAACAACTGCTCAAACAAATGGTAAAGGTAAAAAAGTTAACAAGGTATTGTTGGCTGAGGATGTTTACTATCCAGGTGAATCAGAAGTTTCTGAATTTTACATGTCAGTTTTATTAGACAGAGAAAGAGGAAGAAATGTTATTATTTATTCAACTGAAGGTGGAATGGATATTGAAACGGTTTCCGAAAATACTCCAGAATTAATTTACAAAGAAGAAGTTGATCCTCGTGTTGGATTACAAGGTTTTCAAGCTCGTAAAATAGCGTTTAATTTAGGTTTGTCTGGTGAAGCATTCAAACAAATGACAAAATTCATTCCAGCTTTATACGCTGCTTATGAAGGTTGTGATGCTTCTATGTTTGAAATTAATCCAGTATTAAAAACATCTGACAATAAGATTATTGCTGTTGATGCAAAAGTTACTTTGGACGGAAATTCCTTGTTCAGACATCCTGATTATTTAGCGATGCGTGATACTACAGAAGAAGATCCAACAGAAGTTGAAGCAGATGCTGCAGGATTAAATTTCGTGAAATTGGATGGAAATGTTGCTTGTATGGTGAACGGTGCAGGATTAGCAATGGCAACAATGGATATCATTAAATATTCTGGCGGAAACCCAGCAAACTTCTTGGATGTTGGTGGAACGGCTGATGCAGAAAGAGTAGAAAAAGCATTTCATATCATTTTGAAAGATCCAAACGTGAAAGCAATTTTAATCAATATTTTTGGTGGAATTGTTCGTTGTGATCGTGTTGCACAAGGTGTTGTTGATGCTTACAAAAATATGGGAAATATTCCAGTTCCAATTATCGTTAGATTACAAGGAACAAACGCTGTTGAAGCGAAAAAATTAATCGATGAATCAGGACTAAATGTTCATTCAGCAGTATTATTACAAGAAGCTGCTGACAAAGTGAAAGAAGTTTTAGCTTAAATTATATTTATTAAAGAAAGCTGAATTCGTAATTGGATTCAGCTTTTTTATTTTTCCTAAGTACAGATGTTCAACAAAGAGAAAATCATATACAAAACAGCAGAAGAAATTGAAATTATGCGTGAAGCGGCGCAAATTGTAAGCAGAACTTTGGGCAAAATTGCTGAAGTTATTGCAATTGGAGTGACGCCAAAATACTTGGACGAAATGGCAGAAGAATACATTCGCTCTCAAAATGCCATTCCAGGGTTTAAAGGTTTATACGGTTGTCCGAGTACTTTGTTGATTTCTGTTAATGACCAAGTTGTACATGGCTTGCCGACAGATAGAAAATTTGAGTCAGGAGATATTGTATCGGTGGATTGCGGATCCTATTTCGAGGGATATTATGGTGACCATGCCTATACATTTGAAATTGGTGATGTAAAACCTGAGGTAAAGAAATTGTTAGAGGTTACAAAAGAATGTTTGGCAATCGGAATTGAGAATACGCGCGTTGGAAATAGAATTGGAGATATTGGATTTTACATTCAACAACACGCTGAAAAAAACGGATACGGAGTTGTTAGAGATTTAGTTGGACACGGATTAGGAAAATCTTTGCATGAGGAACCACAAGTTCCAAATTACGGGCGACGAGGACAAGGTAAAAAAATTCAGGAAGGATTAGTCATTGCGATTGAACCTATGATTAATATGGGAACTGAAAAAATTTACACTGCGGAAGACAATTGGACAATTTATACTGCTGACAACCTTCCTAGTGCGCACTTTGAGCACAATGTTGCCGTTGTTAATGGAATGCCGGAGATACTTTCAACCTTTAAATTTATTGAGGAGGCTTTAGCAAAAAAATAAAACATGTCGAAAGAACAAAGAACTTTTGCTCTAAGTGCTTTGACACTATTTTTTTTAGCATTTTCAAATTTGCTAACTACAGGAAAATTTATTTTCACTTTCCCAATCAATGATTTTGTTTTGTTGGCTGTGACGATTTATTTTTTTGTTTTAAATTATTCCAAAACAAAAATTCAACATTTATTATTGATTTTCTTTAGCATTTCAATCTTTTGTTCTAATTATTACAATTTTGAATTTTTTTTAAATTCAGAGCAAATGACTGATTTAACAAATTCTGTTTTTACCGACTTTGCATTAATTCTTAGTTTTATATTTTATTTTGCTTTATTTTTTATCCTTCTAAAAAAAGAAAAGGCTACTTTTTTATGGATTCTTTTTGTAATAAATTTTGTTTTGATTGTATTTCTGCAATTTTATGAGCAAAAATTTCTTTTGTTTTTAATATATATATTTCTTCCCATCTCAATTTTTATCTCAAAAAAGTCTAATTCAACTAATTATAAATCAGTTTATTATTTATTTTTGCTCGTCAATGTTTTACATTTCACTAAGGTGATAAGCATTTATTTTTAAAAATATTTTCAAAAAAGCTTTGTAAATCTAAAGAATTTACTAATTTTGCACCCAAGTTCATTGAATATTGGAGGGATGGGTGAGTGGCTAAAACCACCAGTTTGCTAAACTGACGTACGGGTAACTGTACCGCGAGTTCGAATCTCGCTCTCTCCGCTTTTTTGCATAGAAGTCAAATGATTTGTAAAATAAACTTGCACATTAACAAAATTTGATTACCTTTGCACTCCTTTTAAACGTAAAAGGAAAATAAATTGAAAATTTTAGCTGTGAATTTAAATATATTAAAATCACACTTTTTTGAAAATCGAATTCTTATTTCAAAAGTAATTCGGGGTGTAGCGTAGCCCGGTATCGCGCCTGCTTTGGGAGCAGGAGGTCGTCAGTTCGAATCTGGCC